>JAGDBT010000024.1 GCA_017958895.1 Alphaproteobacteria bacterium
TGCCATTTGCAAGGTTGTTTCGGTGTCGGCGGTGCAGATGTTTTTGCGAGCAAACACGGTTCCTTCTTCAATGGTGAGTTCATAAGCGGAAATATGTTTAAGACCGAAAGAACAGATTCTCAGAAGCTGCTTTTGCCAATCGTCGATTGTTTGGTGCGGCAAAGCATAAATTAAATCAGCCGAATGATTGGGAAAAATTTCCACTATTTCCTGCAAGCATTGTCGGGCATCATTTGAACTGTGAGTGCGTCCCAAAAAACGCAAATCAGAATCGTTTAGGGATTGTACGCCGAGAGAAAGCCGGTTAATTCCGGCATTTTTTAAGTCAGAAAATAAGGTTTTTGAACTGCTGCCGGGATTCGCTTCCAGAGAAATTTCCGCTTGTTCGGAAACAGACCAGAGAGAGGCAATAGAATCCAGAATTTTAGCCACATTACGCGGTTCGATAAGTGAGGGAGTGCCGCCACCGAAAAAGACGGATTTAATTTGTCTTTCGGAAGTTAAATCATGATATTTTTGCAAGGCACGCAGATATTCGGAGATGATTTCATCCTGATTGATATTGCGATATAATTCTTTATAAAAATCGCAATAGGGGCATTTGCTTTTACAAAACGGCCAGTGAATATAAACGGCTAACTCATGAGGATTGTACATGGGACTATTTTATGAAAACATCATATAAAACGGCGGCCCAAATCAGAGAGGAGTTTATATAAGCAAGAAAAACCAATAAACTGCCGATATCTTTGGCTTTTTTGGAAAGTTCGTGATATTCGGGCGATATGCGGTCAATGACCGCTTCAATGGCAGTATTTACCAATTCCATCAATAAAACGAACAATAATACGGAAATCAAAAGTGCTTTTTGCCATAATACGGCCGGAATGAACGGCAACAATAACAGGCCGATTACAAAAATTACACAATCCTGTCTAAAGGCAATTTCGGTTTTAAAAGCAGAAACAAAACCGTCATAAGAATGCTTAAAAGCATGCAGAAAATGCTTGGTTCCAAGGTCTAAATTTGTCATGATTTTCTCCTTAAGTTTG
Organism: Alphaproteobacteria bacterium; assembly: GCA_017958895.1. Classification (GTDB taxonomy): domain Bacteria; phylum Pseudomonadota; class Alphaproteobacteria; order RF32; family CAG-239; genus RUG410. The sequence continues at coordinate 1,053 of JAGDBT010000024.1, forward strand.
TTTCAGGATAGCTTATTTTTTTATCTCGTCAATAATTTATTGTGACTTTTTATTTATTTATCTTGAAAATGCCGATAAAAAATATAATATATGCTAAGAGTTTTACATAAGGAGAAATAGAATGTCTAAACTTGAAAATAATAATAATGCTCGTGTTAATTATGGCTTAGTTGCGCTGGTGGCAATTGCTGCGGCGGTTTTGAGTACATTGGTTACCTATAAAGTAATTGCCGGAAGCGGCCCGAAATTCGCGGTTGTTGATGTACAGAGAGTCGTGGTTTCTTCCAAAGATGTTGCGGCTTTGAAAAATGCTCGCGATATGCAGATTCAGAATTTAAGAAAAATGGCTGATGATGCTAACGAAGAAATCAAAAAAGAAAAAGATGAAGTGAAGAAGAAAGAACTTTCTGAAAAGTATCTGCAGGAAATCAATGTTAAAAAAGAAGAATTTGATAAAGAATATGCTGCAGCTTTACAGGCATCTGATAAGACATTGAATGATGTTATCAATTCAGTTGCAAATAAAGAAGGAATGGGAGTTATTTTGAATAAAGCTTCTGTTGTAAACGGCGGTGCTGATATTACCGATGCCGTTATTGAAATGGTAAGATAGTTCATAATCCTGATAAAAAAAGGCTTCTCTTTCAACAAAGAGAGGCCTTTTTTTTAGCGGGTTGCGGATGATTGTAAAATATCAATAAGATTATTTACATTAAATATTTCCGGCATTACCAAACCTTCTCTGATCAGCGGAGTATATAAAATATAAAAAGGCAGTCCTTTGCGACCGTATTTTTCCATAAATTGCAATATTTCCTTATTATAATTGGTCCAATCAACTTTGATTAACTCCAAATTATATTGTTCTTTGAGCAGGTTCATATTAAGTTTATTAAATATCAGAGCATTGTTGACATGGCAGGTTAAGCACCAGTCTGCGCCTATTTCAAGCAAAACAGGTTTGCCCTGATTGAGATGTTGTTCTATGAGCGCGGAATTTATAATTGTTTGACGAGTCTGCAGATTATGTTGTAAATTCAAGGCATAACTTTGGCGAGCCATATAGGCGGAAATAACAATCAGAACGGCAAAAACAGTACCCATAACAACATAGCTGCGGAATCTTAAGGAGTTAATTTGTTGGATCGTTACACTTTCATCAAATATGCCATTCAAATAGTCCAAGAAGCGATTGTAGATAATTAAAATATAAGCGAAAATCAATAAAATAACCGAGAATTTAAGCAGGAATTTCCAGTCGGTTTGTCCTAATATTAAAGAGAGCAACCATAATACCGTAAGATAAAGCATCAGGTGCATAAATCCGGCCAGATAATTCATCCATTTTCCAGGTTTCGGAAAGAGGGTTTCCGGTTTTTTCAGAGTGAGAATCAAGATATAAGGAATAGCCAAACCGAGCGCGACAGCATATAAAATAACTATAATATCAACATATCCTCCGCTTAAAGCAAAGCCGACGGCAGTGGCCAGATACGGAGCGGCGCACGGAGTTGAGAGTAAAACAATCAAATTGCCGACAATAAATCCGAATTTTCGATTGAGATGGGGCGGTAAATATCGGGACAGATAGTCGGTTGATAAAGAAGGCATCGTAACTGCCAGTGCCAAAATAAAGAAAGTCATTACAACCAAAAAAGTTATGCTCTGAAATTGCATTCCCCAACCCAGAGAATAGCCCAGATATTTGCAGATTAAAAGCAGGAAAATCAGTAAGGTGAAACCGCTGAATATTCCGGCAACGGTTGAGATAAGGTTGCTTTTAAGGCTTTTGCGATGTTTGGCTTTAACTCTGCTGAAAGCTATTATTTTGAGTGATAAAACCGGAAATACGCAAGGCATGAAATTTAATATAAAACCACCGATAAGCGCAAATAAAATAAGATAAAAATTCAAACTCGGAGCATCGGCATCAAAGATAGAGGTGGCAACGGACTTTTGGGTAGTACGGTAATAATAACGATTATTCAATACGGCGGTTATTTGGAAAGTTTTATTCTTTAAGTCGGCATTTTTATCCAGCGGGTTAAAACGCACATAGATTTGATTGTCGCGAAAACTTACGAGAGGAGCGGAAAAGGCTGTATAGCCGTCTAGTTGTTCCAGAAATACCTTGAAGTTTTTAACCGAAGGTTTGCTCTTAAACTTTAAACGCAGGAAAGGTCCGTCATCATCACTATCATAAACAAGACGGTTTAATTGCAATTTTTTCAAATCAGCTTTCGGTAATATGGAATTGTTGACGAAGAAATAGTTTTCGTAGCCGTTATTAAA
>JAGDBT010000025.1 GCA_017958895.1 Alphaproteobacteria bacterium
ATTTGGCATTTGTAAGCGGTGAAGGCGGAGAAAAACCGAGCTTTATTGATATGAATGAACTGGTTTCGGGCATTTTGAATAAATATCGCAAAAATTCCGATGCGATGATTCGTTTTTCAACGAACTATGATGTCAGCGCAATACAAGGACGTGAACAGGCTTTGCGCAGAGCAATTACAAATGTTATTGAAAATGCCTTCCATTACGGAAAAACCATAGCGGTGAATTTGCAAAGTGATGATAAACGTTTGGAACTTACAATAGATGATGACGGGCCGGGTATTCCGGAAGATAAGCGCGAAGATGTGTTTAAGGCATTTTATCGGATAGAGAAATCTCGCAATAAAAATACCGGCGGTGTCGGATTGGGATTGTCAATTGCCAGAGACGTGATTATCTCTCATGGTGGCAGTATTCAACTTTCAGACAGTAATTTAGGAGGCTTGAGGGTTCTCATCAGCATACCCTTATAAAATGATAAGTCGCTTTATTCGCAAGAGTTCGTATTCTTGGTAAAGAGCAAAAAATTATGGTCAGGCTATAAAATGAAAAAGACAGATAAAAATAAAAAGCTATCAAAAACCGATGTTGCGGCAGGGTTGATTATGCGCGACGGGTTGCTGTTAATAGCGCAACGTAAGCATGGAAAAAGTTTGGAATATAAGTGGGAATTTCCCGGCGGCAAACTGGAAAAAGGCGAAACTTTGGAAGAATGCTTAAAACGCGAGATGATGGAAGAAATGCAGCTGGAAATTTTTGTCGGTGAACATTTTGTGGACAGCAGTTATGACTATGATTTCGGAACGATTGTGTTGCACAGTTTTTGGGCTACGTGCAAGAGCAAGGATATTAAAGTGGTTCTGGAGCATGAACAATATAAATGGGTTGAGCCTAAAGAATTGCCGAATTATGATTTTGCTCCTGCCGATAAGCCGATTATTGAGGCTATTTTGGGGTTGCTTTAACATTTTGGATGTTGCCGGTAAACTAACTTAAAAGGGTGTTTGAAAATGGCGGATAAAATAAACAAAGGTTACATAAAATCAATAAACGGCGGGGTATTGGAAATAGAATTTCCCGAAGAATTGCCGGAAATGCATAATGCCTTAAAAATCGGTAATTTAACGGCCGAAGTGCAGGGTTATGTTGATACAAAAACCGTCAGAGCATTGGTTATGGGCTCAACTCAGGGATTATCCAGACATATGCCGGTTGAAGATTGCGGACACCATATTGAAGTGCCGGTGGGCCAAGAAGTTCTGGGAAGAATGTTTAATATTTTCGGAGAACCGATAGATAAAAAAGGTGCATTAAAAATTAAAAACAAAAAAGGTATTCATGCTCAGGCGGTTCCTTTGGCTAAACGCAGAATGTCTGCGGAAATATTTATTTCGGGAATTAAAGCCATTGATTTGTTGGCTCCGATGGAAAGGGGAGGCAAGACCGGTTTGTTCGGCGGTGCCGGCGTAGGAAAGACCGTGCTGATTACCGAACTGATTAACAATATGGTCGGACGGTATGAAGGTGTGAGTATTTTCTGCGGAGTCGGTGAACGTTCACGAGAAGGAGAACAGCTTTATCGTGAAATGGAAGAGGCCGGAGTTTTAAAAAAGACGGTAATGGTGTTCGGTCAAATGAATGAGGCTCCGGGAATACGTTTCCGCGTTCCTTTAACGGGATTGACAATGGCGGAATATTTTCGGGATAAAGAAAATAAAGATGTGTTGTTGCTGGTTGACAATATTTTCCGCTTTGTACAAGCAGGTTCGGAAGTTTCGGTTTTGCTCGGCCAGATGCCGTCACGTGTGGGTTATCAACCGTCTTTGGCAACCGATATAGCTGATTTGGAAGAACGTATTTCTTCAACAGATAAGGCGGCAATTACTTCAATTCAGGCAGTTTATGTTCCGGCAGATGATTTTACCGATCCTTCGGCGGTTCATACCTTTTCACACCTTTCGTCAAGCATAGTGCTTTCAAGAGCAAGAGCCGCTCAGGGTTTGTATCCGGCGGTTGATCCGTTGCAATCGTCATCAAATATGCTGACGCCGCAGATTGTGGGTGAACGTCATTATAACACGGCGATTGCGGTGCGTAAATGTTTGGCGGAATATGAAGAACTTAAAGATATTATCGCCATGTTGGGCTTTGATGAATTGCCGGAAAATGATCAACATACGGTGTTGACGGCGCGCAAGTTGGAACGTTTTTTAACCCAGCCTTTTTATACAACCTATCAGTTTACGGGTATGGAAGGCCGTTCAGTGGACTTGGAAAAAACAATTGAAGGCTGTGAACGCATCTTAGCGGGTGAATTTAATTATTTGTCGGAAAATGATTTCTTTATGGTCGGCGATATAGACGAAGTGTTGGAGAAAACAAAAGAAAAAAGAGAAGCTTATGAAAAATCGTTATCGGAGGAAGCCGCTCAATGAAGTTAACCGTGTTCACACCGATAGGCAAAGTATTGCAGGAAGAAGTGCAAAAGGTCAGAATTCCGACATTAGAGGGATACTACACTTTATTGCCCAAGCATATTGATTTTGCCTCGGCTATGAAGGTTGATATTGTTAGTATGCTGACAAAAGATAATTTGCAAAAATTCGTGGCTTGTCATAACGGAGTGGCCGTCAAGAAAGGTGATGAAGTTACAATTACGGTGCAAAATGCGGTGGTCGGAGAATCTTTGGACGAGTTGGAAAAAGTTATCGATTCTGATTTCAAAAAGACAGATGAACAACGTAAAGAATTAAACATCGCCATGGCACGTTTGGAATTAGGGATTATTCGCGGGTTTACCAAATTAAGCAAAGGAGAAACCGATGGTGGAGTTTGAAAAGTCTAATGCCGAAGAAATAAGAGATCAGTTAATCGGTAAGGTTGAAATGCTCAAGCATCGGCAAGCTAATTTTCATGCCAGTTTCGGTATGATTGCGGCGCTGGGCGGGGTGATTATAGTTCCGCTGTTGTTGGGAATCTTTTTGGGCGGATATCTTGATGAAAAAGTTCCGGTACATTTTTCCTGGCGCTTAAGTTGTATTTTCGTGGGGGCGGTTTGGGGCGCTCTTAATGCCTATTTTTGGGTTAAAAACGAAGATAATAAAATAAAGAAAATAGAAGAAGAATATAAAAACGGAGGCAAAAAAAGTGAATAGCAGTTTGTTGCAACAGGCTTGGAACGAGGCGGCACTATGGCAAATGATAGCGGCTCCTTTGGCAGGTGCGGTTGTAGGAGCTGTTTATTTTTACAGTATGCGTTGGAGCATAAATCATCTGGACAGTTTTAAGCATAAGTTGGCAATGTATTCATTGGCAGCGTTGGCGAGAATTATTTTCTTTTTCGGGGTTATGATTTTAATCAGCGGGCGCAATATAGCAGTGATTTTACTCTATTTGGTGGTCTTTTTCCTGGCTCGCATGATAATTCTGGGGCTGGAAAAAAACAGTTTCGGCGGTTCGGGTAACAGTGGAGCAGGCAAAGATGGAATTTAAGGCTGATTTTTCCGCTTGGTTGGATTTGCCGATGGCCGATAAGCCACTCGGATTGCAGAATTTTGATGAAATCAATTTACTGTCTTTCGGTGGTGTGAATATTAACGTTACAATTTTTAACAGTTGGTTGGTTATTGCTTTGATAGTTTTGGTTTCGTGGTTGGCAACCCGTAATTTGAAAACCGGCAAAAAAGTTTCAAAGTTGCAGATTTTTCTGGAAGAGTTTGTTTTGTGGTTGCAAAAGGAAACCAGAGAAACCAGCGGTTCGTCAAACAGTAAATATTTGCTGATGGCCTTGGGATTGTTCAGTTTTATTATTGTGGCAAATTTACTGACATTTATTCCTTGGTTCAGGCCACCGACAGCCTCATTAAGCACAACAATGGCACTGGCTTTGGTGGTGTTTATTGCCATACCGTATTTTTCGGTGAAAAATGCCGGTTGGAAAAAATATTTACGCAAGTTTATTGAACCGATTCCTTTGATGTTGCCGATGAATGTTTTCAGTGAAATGTTCTCGGTGTTGGCAATGGGATTGCGTTTGTTCGGTAATATGCTCAGCGGGGTGATGTTTGCGGGAATACTCAGCGCTTTTATTCCCTTTTTGGCTCCGTTGACCATGCAGACTTTGGGGTTGTTGACCGGGTCTATTCAGGCATATATTTTCGCCTTGCTGGCGATAGTTTATACTTCAAGCGTTAAGGCGGAAGATGGGTTGTAACAAAAATTTATAAGGAGGAAAAAATGGATTCTTATGCAATTATAGGAGCGATTTCGGTTTTGGGCGCCTGCCTGTGCATGGGCATCGGCAGTATCGGTTCGGCTTTGGGCGAAGGGCACGCTGCGGCGGCAGCTCTGCAAGCCATGGCTCAGCAACCTGATGAGGCAAGCCGTATTCGTTCTACAATGTTTGTATCGTTGGCAATGGTTGAAACAACGGCTTTATATGCCTTGCTGATTGCTTTTTTGACTTTATATGCCAATCCGTTTTGGAATTATGCCATAAGCCAATAAGATAACTACGGGGATTAACTATGGAAATTGACCTGTTTACGCTCATTGCACAAGTGATTAACTTAATCATTTTGTTGTTTTTGTTGCGAAAGTTTTTGTATTTGCCGGTGCTGAAAGCAATAGAGGCCAGACAGGCTTTGATTGATGAGGAACTTGCGGCGGCGGCACAAGCACGCAAAAAGGCGGAGCAGACGGCCGCAAAATGTGATCAAGAACTGAAAGATATAGCCATACATAAACAGGAAGTGATGTCGAAAATCCAAAGTGAAGCCGATAAATTTTCGGCCGAACTGTCGGTTGAAGCACTTAAACAATATGAGATTTCAAAACAAAAATGGCAGGATAAATTGGCCGCGGAAAAGGATAACTATGTTTCCGGCTTGCAAAAATCAGTTGCTGAAAGTTTCAGCCGTTTTGCGCAAAAAGCTATGGAACAAATGGCAGGTTCGTCGCTTGATGATTTGGTGATTAAGCAGTTTATGGCAAAACTGTCAGACTTGAGCGAGGAACAGAAAAAGGAATATGCCAAAACATTCGGCAGTCAGAAAAAGTTTTTGATACAAAGCGCTTTTGCAATTTCCGCAGAGGTTAAAGATGAATTGGAAAAAATGTTGCGCCAAGAGTGGAATTTGGACGATAAAACCGTTTTTTCTTATGAGGTAAACGGAAATTTAATCAGCGGCATATCTTTGCAAGCGGGTGAACAGCTTATCGATTGGAGTTTTCAAAAGTATTTGGATGAGTTCAAAAACAATGTCAGTCGGGAAGTTTTGCTATTATTAAACAGAGGTGAAAAATGAACAAAAGCGAAGAGACCTTTGAAGCCATAAATAAAACTATTGCGGAAATGAAAGCAGACTTTGAAAAAGAAGAGGTCAGCATCATCAAATCAATATCAGCCGGCACGGCCGTGGTGGGCGGCTTGGAAAATGTTCAGATGGAAGAGTTGTTGGACTTTCCGCACAATGTGAAAGGTATGGTACAGACTCTCAATGAAGATTCCGTAGGCGTGGTATTTTTGGATAATCCGGAAGCACTGAAAGCGGGGGATAGAGTTCGCCGCAGTAAACGGGTTTTAGATGTACCGGTAACGGAAAGCTTGTTG
>JAGDBT010000026.1 GCA_017958895.1 Alphaproteobacteria bacterium
CACCGTGCGCGTAACATCGGTCGTTCCGTCAAAATATTGCGCTCCGCTGTCTATTAGCAACAAGCCGTTTTCCGGCAACTTTATATTCGTTTTTTCGCTCGGCTGATAGTGCACAACCGCCCCGTTTGCTCCCGCACCGGCAATGGTGGCAAAACTTTCGCCAAAGAAATATTCTCCGCCTTTTCTGAATTCGTGCAATTTATCAACAACATCCAGTTCCGTAAGTTCAAAACGATTTTCCTCAAGCCAGCATAAAAACTTACTCAACGCCGCACCGTCACGAACATGGCAGTTTATCATACCTTGCAATTCCGTTTTATTTTTTTCGGCTTTCAATTTTTGGCATAAATCAAAAGTTTTCACTAGTTTTATATCCGCATCGCCCAACATTTTCACCGCCTCAGGTGTGGAATGAGCATCATACAAAACGACCTTATCTTTCAAAGAGCCCCACAGACTTTCAAATTCTTTCCACGACCTCAAACACCCGCTTTCATCGTTTAAACCGGAAAACAACCTTAATTCCCCTTTATCCGAAACCAAGGCATATGCTCTTACAACCGGCGAAAAAGGCAAATCTCTTGCATAAATATTTGCCAACCACGAAACACTGTCCGCCGAAGTAAGCAAATAATAATCCGCACCTTTTTCTTGCATTTCGGCAACCAAAAAGGCAATTTTATCTGCGCTGCTCAAACCTGAAAACCGCACTTCCCTGTCACAAACTGCAATCTGTTTTTCATTACCAAGATTAAACCAATTACCGAAATTCTTAAATTCCAAATTTCCGTATCTTCTTTTTATGAACTCCATTTCCGCAACCGTATGACACCAGGTATCGTAACCTATTTTTTTTATCTTATTTTCCGATAGCAAATCACATACATTTTTAAGCCGCGGCGTTGCATCAATAACCGTTATTTTCGTTGCATCGGTTTCTTGTCTGGCCTGCAATTCATAACGTCCGTCAACAAGCAAAAAAGCTTTTTCCGCCGTAACCGCCAAAATTCCGGCCGAACCGCTGAAGCCCGTTAAATATTCAAGCTTATTTTCTTCGGGCAAAATATCCTGCCCGATAAAACGGTTACCATGCGTTATAACATAAGCCTCAATTCCGACTTGTTGCATTTTATTGCGTATATCTTCAATCGTCATTTTCATACCCTCTTTAATAATGCGGCTCGCCAATTATCGGCCTCATACAATTTTTGCAATTGCAAGCCATACTTTTTATGTTCATCTAACACCCAGTCCGTTTGATTGTCAATAAATCCGGAAATTACGGCATAACCTCCGATTCGCAAATTTTTTGCCATATCCTTTGCCATATCAATCAGCGGTCGCGCTAAAATATTGGCAAAAATTAAATCATACGGAGCATTCTTTTTTACAATATCAGACTTATAACCGTCACTGTATGCCGTTTTTATATGTTCGGCAACCTGATTATCAACAGCGTTTTGCATCGCCACCGCAACCGATTCTTCATCAATATCCACCGCTACAATATCGGCCTTTGCCCATATTTTTGCCGCTGCCAATGCCAAAATGCCTGAACCGGTACCCACATCCAAAATTCGTTGCGGCTCAAATCCGTTCTTTTTTATATCGGCTATTGCCTGCAAACAATTTTTTGTTGTCTGGTGCTCCGAACCGAAGGCCGTTGCGGCATACACTTTTATGCCTATTTTATCCTTAAGTTCTACATTTTTTTCATGAATACCGTAAACCAGAAAATCGGCAACCTCCACCGGCGCAAATTGTATAACATTATCCGCCAACCAATTATCACTGCTTAAAATTTCACTTTTATATTCCGGTAATTTAATTCCGGCTTTTTCGGCAGCCTCAATCATTTTCTTTTCCGAGATATTTTCTTTCATATATCCCGTTAACTGTTCCTTATCATCCACATAATCAACCGACACCACCTCAAAAAAGCTCTCGGCAAACTCAGAGAGCTCTTCTGCCGTGTTTTTCTGCGGCTTAAACCTGATAATTTTACAACTTCCGGCATTATGATTCATTTTTTTTTACTTTCGTTATTACTTTTTTTACCAAAATTAATTTATAGTGCACTCAGTATATATACGTAAACATTAAAAAGAGTTTATCATGAAAAAAATATTTGTACCGACTTTGGCACTTATTGCCGTTATGGTTTCCGCTCCGAGTTATGCTCGCTGGGGAGACACCTATCAAAACTTCGGTTCCAGCAAACCGTCTATATTTTCAGCCGACAGTGATGCTTATTGGTTGAATAAATTCCGCGGATATAAAAAGTATCCCGTGCATTTTTATACGGAAAAAATGTTACGCGGTGATGAAAAACCGGAAGTTGTAAAAACCGTATCCACTCATGAATATAAACATAACGTTATTGTTTCAGCCAAAGTGGGTCAGCGCATGTTCGATTCTTCATCATATCAAATTTCACAACAAAAAGGCAAAGAAACTTATCGTGCCACGACCGATGGTTTGCTCTATACCGGTTTGGATGAAATAAAAATTTCGGAAAATCAATTATTGAAACCTTTAGGTGAGGTAAAAATCAACGGCAACTATTATGTTGTTTTGGAATTGCCGGAAACCTCTTATGTTATTATGGCCGATACAAAGGGATATGTTCTTGATGCCTTGGGGCAAATAGAGCACGGCAATTTGTTGGTTCCTAAGGATGTAATTATTGTTCGTCCGCATGGTTTCCAAGTTGAAGAATATCGCGAGACCAAAGAAATTACCGGCGACACCAGAACCAATTTTGAAATTCAATACATGGGTTTGGAAAATTATGAGTTTATGGTCTTTCAGATTATTGAAGGCGGTCACGCTCGCAACGAATTTATTCCGATTTCCGAGAAAAATATTGTTCTGCAAAATACCAAATTTGAAGTCATTTATGCCGGACCGGATTATATTGAATACAAAATTTTGGACTGATTGCAAATTAAAAACAAAAAAACTCCCGATTTGCATCGGGAGTTTTTTTTAGCTGATAGAATTACTTCAATTCAACTTTAGCGCCGGCTTCTTCCAACTTAGCTTTCATAGCTTCGGCATCAGCCTTGGCAACACCTTCTTTAACCGTCTTCGGAGCGCCCTCTACCAAGTCTTTGGCTTCTTTCAAACCTAAACCGGTAATAGCACGAACTTCCTTAATAACATTGATCTTGTTTGCACCAGCTTCGGCCAAAACAACATCAAATTCGGTCTTTTCTTCAGCGGCAGCAGCACCTGCGGCAGCGCCGGCACCGGCAACGGCTACGGCAGCAGCAGCGGAAACGCCCCACTTCTCTTCTAACATTTTTGACAATTCAGCAGCTTCCATAACTGTTAAAGCTGACAATTCATCTACTAACTTGGCTAAATCTGCCATTTTTTTTCTCCAATAAAATTAACTTTACAAATTTATTACAAAAACCAATTGTGCTCTAAGCGGCCTCTTTTTCGCTATATGCTTTAGTAACACGAGCAAGTTTGGCGGCCGGAGCCTGCAACAAACCAACCAGTTTGGCACGCAATTCGTCCATAGACGGAATAGAAGCCAACTGTTTAATATCGGCAACACTCAAAGCTCTGTCTGACAAAGCACCGCCCATAATAACCAGCTTTTCATTTTCTTTTGCAAACTCAACGCAAGCTTTGCAAGCAGAAATCGGATCGTTGGCATAGGCTATGGCAACCGGACCTTTGAAAAAGTCTGTCAAGCCTTCAAACTTTGTGCCTTTCAATGCAAGACGAGCAATACGGTTTTTAGTAACTCTTAAAGAAGCGCCGGCCTCACGAATTTTCTTTCTCAAATCTTCAGCTTCAGCCACGGTCAAACCTAAATATTCGGTTACAACTATGGATTCGGAGTTTGAGAAGACTTCGTTTAACAAGTTCAGCAGCTCTGTTTTTTCTTCGCGGTTCACTTATTGTCTCCATACGAATTGTTAAATTCCCGCTTTCGCAAGAATCGTTACCAAAACCCACACACGACTTAAAAACAAGCCTTATGTGGAACCCAAATCTGTCCGGGAGAAAAAGATTATAAAAAAATCAAGTTCACTCCGTCTGCGTAGGAAATTAAGGTTGGAACTACTAAAATAAAAGCCCCTGCCACCCACGGTCTTGGACAGCATGAACACAGCAAATTGCATTACTTGGCTATGTAGATAATGCAACACACCTTAAATGTCAAGCACTTTTTTACACAAAATGCGCAAAAAAAAGGCTTTTCTTATTGTGCCATACAACACTTAAAGAAAAGCCTTTATATTCGCTGTACTAATTTAATTAAAGGTTTGCAGAATCAACCTTTACACCAACTCCCATAGTGGAACTGATAGAAATTTTCTTCAAATAAGTTCCTTTCAAGGAAGCCGGTTTAGCTTTGATAATGGTTTCAATGAACAATTTAGCATTATCATAGATTTGCTCATCCGTGAACGAAGCCTTGGCAACACCGGCATGCACAATACCGTTCTTTTCAACACGATATTGAACTTCACCGGCTTTAGCGTTTTTAACTGCCGCGGCAACATCCATCGTAACCGTACCGAGCTTCGGATTCGGCATCAGGCCTTTCGGACCCAACACGCGAGCCACACGGCCGGCCATACCCATCATATCAGGCGTAGCAATACATCTGTCAAATTCAATTTTGCCGGCCAAGATGGAATCAACCAAATTTTCAGCTCCGACAATATCGGCACCGGCAGCTTTGGCTTCATCGGCTTTGGCATCTTTGGCAAAAACAGCCACGCGAACGGTTTTGCCGTTACCATGCGGTAATTGGCAAACGCCGCGGATCATTTGATCGGCATGCTTCGGATCAACACCTAAGTTAATTGCTAAATCGATGGTCTCATCAAATTTTGCAGTTGCATTTTCTTTAACAATCTTAACTGCTTCTTTCAAGCTATAAGCCTGATTCTTGTCAAGATTTTTATATGCATTTACTAATCTTTTTCCGCTCATTGACTTACTCCGTTACTTTAATACCCATAGAAACAGCCTGACCTTTAACCATATTCATGGCGGCTTCAACCGTCGAGCAGTTCAAGTCCGGCATTTTGGTAGTGGCAATTTCTTTTACCTGAGCCATAGTGATTTGTCCGGCAACGCTCTTGCCCGGTTCCTTGGAAGCGGACTGAACACCGGCGGCTTTCTTAATCAGATAAGACACAGGCGGCAATTTGGTAATGAAAGTGAAACTCTTATCATCATAAGCCGTGATGATAACCGGCACCGGCACACCCGGTTCCATTTTTTGAGTTTCAGCGTTAAAAGCTTTGCAAAATTCCATAATGTTCAAGCCTTTTTGACCTAAAGCAGGACCAACCGGCGGAGAAGGATTCGCCTTTCCGGCAGGTATTTGCAGCTTGATAAGACCTAAAATTTTCTTTTTAGATTTAGCCATTTTATACCTCTTTTCTCTAAGGTTTGTGGTCAGACGATGGCTCGTCCCCCACAAAATTAACACATAAACACTTTCCGCAAACCCGAGTCTGCCGAAAGTTAGTTTTGTATAACACAAAAAAATGAAATTGCAAGAGTTTATTTTTTATTTTTACGAAAAGAGAAATATTTGTGCGTCAAAAAAGTCAAAATCGTAATAATCACAACGCACAACAGCTGTGCCGCCGCTTTATCTAAATTCGGCACCTCGTAAAGGATATTGCTTTCGGAAAGATGTTCTTTTAATTTAACAATCCGCACCAAACCGGCCAACAGCCCCACATTTACCAAATAAAGAACTCCATAAGCAAACAAGGCTTTTTGATAATCGGTCAAAAAGCGATTTTTGCTTCTAAACACATAATAGCGCATGGTTATGATGGAAATATTGGTGTTTATAATCGTCATCAGCAACAAAGAAATCTGCTCTCTGCCGTTCAAAACATATAAAAACAGATTATAAATCAAAAATGCCGTCAAAGCATTAAAGCCGCCGACCAATAAAAAGCGCAACTTTTCCGGCACCTTAAACCAAATATTTTCCACTGCTTTATATAGAAAAATCAACTTTTTCATAAAATTAACTTCTCCTCAACAAAACCCTTATATCATAAGCACAAAATAAAGTATAGCAAAAAATTTTTTGGCAAAACTTGACATTTTTTTAATATTTCGTCAACTTTTTTACTTGCAATTATATATTTTTTGCGTTATAGTGAGCTCATAGAGGAACAATTTTAAACCCATGGAGAGTTAAAATGGCTGATGAGAAGAAATTAACACCGGAAGAAATAGAAGGTAAAATGGATAGTTTAACCACTGATCCGAGTGTTATTAAAGAATTTGCTGATATCAACTTATCGGAATTTACTGAAGATGAACTCAAAAAATTGGAAACAATTTTGGAAGGCGACAAATACAGCAGTCCTGTTTATAATAGCGTAAAAGAAAGCATTGCCAAGAAAATAGCCGACCGCCGTGAAGCTATTGCTAAAGATGAGCCGTCTCCGGCCGCTACCGATGAAAAAATCGATGACAAAGAAGAAAAAACGATTGAACCGGAAGAAATAGAACTTACTCAGAAAGAAGCTTTAGCTAAAATGGCCGCTTATGACTTGCATATTGAATATAACGAAACCAAACAACTCCATGCCGCGGCTGATGAAGAGCAGAAAAAGATTTTGGAAGAACATCTCAAAGATATAGCCGGTATTGCTCGAGAAGAAACCGACAAATTTGAAAATGTTACTGCCGAAAATGCTCCGCTGTTTTATGATTATTTTGCAATAACTACTGACAGAGATCCTTCTTATGCTCATCCGAAAGGCTATATTCTCAAAGACATTGAGGTTATGTTGGCTGAATATGACGAAGCAAACGGTTTACCTAAAGATGAAGAACTGAATGGTTGGGTTCCGAGTGCCACCGAGCAGGTTATGCAAAATCAGAATGCCTGGGAAGCCGTTGAAAAGGAATTCTTTGACAGACGTACACCAAAAAACGATTTTGCTGACCCTTTTGAGAAATTAAGCGGCAAAATCGTCAATGAAGAAGGCCAAGATGTAATGGCCATTCTGGAAGAAGAATATCCTGAAGATATGAAATTGTTGAAAGAAGCTATTAAAGTTTCCGCTTTAACCAGACTTTCCTTCACAAAGCCGGGAGAAAATTCTGAGGAAGTTTTCGGAAAAGAATTTTCTGATCAGCAAAATACATATATAATCAGTTTGCAGGCCATTTTCTCGCCGAAAGAAACTTTGGAAGCAAAACGCCAAAGCATTCTCAATCAAGACGAAATTATGGCAGAATTCTTCGAAAAAGAAGGCATGACCAAAGAAGAATGGCTCAAAAAATTAGAAGCGCTGGAAAGGAAAACCGGCAAGAAAGGTAAAGATGATGCTGCCGAAATGCGTGGCAGAATGACCCGTTTTGCTGATTTACAGCTTGTTCGTGCCGTAACAGCCAATTTTGCCACTCGTAATGAGGTTTTAAATAACCGCGTTGCGCAAAAAGCCAAATTGCCGCACGTTTCACCACGCGCTCACCAATTGTTCCAACAGGCCACCCAATCCAAAATCGGAGTCATGGCAGGCACCCTAGCCTTGAATTTTATTGTAAATAAGGCTGCAATTGCAGCTATGGGACCTGCCGGAATGGTTGCGGTTGCAGCAGTTAAAACCGGTATGGCTATTCACAAATCTTATAAAAAATATAAAGAAAACGTTCCTGAAGGAGAAAAGCCTTCATTAAAAGGCTTCCGTGAGTATTTGAAAAATAATCCGAATGAAAGACGCAATTTAATAACTCAAGGAGCCATCGCCGCCTCCTCTGCATTATTTATCGGTGGTGCAGCAGTTGCCGGAGCGTTGAGTTATGGTGCACTCGGTAATGCGTTGGGAGCATCTGCGGTTGCTACCAGCGGCGCGGCCATGGCCTGGAGAAGTATTGCCACCGCAACAATTTCCGGTGTCAGTTCCGTATTTGCCTTTTCACACGCCAACAAAAATTTGGTGCCGTTACATAAAGATTTGCTCACGATTTTCCAAAAATATGCCAAAGACGGCAGATCTATTACTCCTACGGCTAAAATCGGCGGTTTATTCAACAAAAATACCGAAACTACACTTTTGAAAGAATTGACCAAGGATTTCAAGAACGGTTCCGAAAAAGAATTTTATGCCAAAGTACGGTCTTATGCTCCGGATATAACTGCTGCCGATATGGAAAAGGTGGTTGAATTGATGAGCAAAATTAAAGCCGAAAAAAGTGCTCGTACCGGTGCAACCATCGGTACTTTGGCCGCCGGTGTCACTGCTACTCTCGGCTCTTCTGGCTTTTCACATGCTGAAACCCCGACCGGTACTCCGATAAACGAGGTTATAAAGGCCGAATTTCCGACCCATCAGGTTATAAATGCTGACATTCCGACCAATGAGGTTATAAATACTGATATTCCGACCAACGAAGACTTAACCGGCGGAATGCAAATTGAAGCTGACACAATAACCGCAGATTCTATCAGAGATTATACCCCTAATAATCCGGATACTATAAGAGTTGACACTATCGGAATTGGAGCCAACCATCCTGATTATATCAATCCTGGTGATGCCAATACTTTGGAAACTTCTGTCGGTAACAGTTCAGAAACGCCATTCTACGCTGCCGATGAATATAATCCAACCACAAACTTACAAAATATTAACGATGCTAACAGCAACACCGGATATGCACAAGACTTTTCTGACCACACAGGGGAAGGACCTATTTTGCGCAATGTCGGTGGTGATGGTTTGGCAGATAATCCGAATGAGGGGCTGATCGATAACAGCGTTAATGATGTTGTTACGGATAACGGTGCCGATATCAATTCGGATGAGGGAAATACCGCAACTGATGCTTCAAATGCCGGAGCCGAAGTTGCCGCCAGTGCAACGGTAACAACCGAAGCGGAAAACTTGTTCAAATTTGAAGATCCGAATGAGTTCCAAAAAGTAACCGATTGTTGCCCGACTCCGATTATAGAGGCTTTAAAAGAAAATGGCTTATGGAAAGAAGGTCATGACAGTTGGAGCGCATCCGAATGGTCTTCCGAAAGCGTTCGTGAACATTTGTTAAGCTTACAGGAAAAAGCCGCCAACGGTGAGTTGACTCAGGAACAAATGGACAGTTTGAAAGCCGTTAACGATTATATGCATAGTCCGGAAGTTTATCAGGATGCGCATGATGTTGATGCCGCATTGGAACACATCAGAGAAGCAAGAGCCGCCAGAGAAGCGGCCGGACACCCGCAAGACTTGGCAAAAGAAATTGATCAGGGCGGGCAAGATGCCGATGTGGCACAACAAATACAAGACGCTAAAGACAGAGTAACAATGAGGATTCACAGTAATAAACTCAATATGTCCATTGATAAAGAAGCAAACAGTGCTTCAGTTCCAAATGTTCGCGATGCAACCAGACCGCTTGCAGACCTAACCAAAGGCGCAGACAAATTTAATATTGAGGGAACAGATTCTAATAACGGAACAACCTTTGAAGCTAAAGAAGTTATCAATGCTGCCGGTACCAGAGAAAAAACCATTGTAGATATATATGATTCGGAAGGCAACCAACTCAGCCATGAAAAACAAGTTAGCACACCTGACAGGGAAAAATACGTTTACGATGAATATGAGGATGGCAAGCAAGTCACCCATTATAAAACCGTCTCTACAGATGACAGAGAAAAGTGGAGTGCTAAATACTATAATGAACAAGGTAAGGTAAGCCATGAAAAATGGACTAGTGAGACCGTTGATGACCAATACGGCTTTGGTCATGGAAAGCTAACAGCTGATCCTTCCTATTATGGAAGTGAAGACGGCGTTAAAAATGATGTGATACAAAAATCCTTCTCAGCTAACGGCTCTACTTTCGAATTGGGTAAAGACGGAGATACCGGCCAGCAATACATAAGAACGATTGATTCAGAAGGAAAGGTTTCTGTTGCGGAAGCTACCAAAGAAAAAATCTCTGCCTTTAATAAAGCATATTCAAAATTGCAAGATGCAAAAGGTAGAAGCGGCAGATAATTCTCCTTGTTTGCAAAACTCCCCGTTTCCGACGGGGAGTTTTTTTTACCTCTTTGTCACCCTCGGGTTTTGTTTTTCTGCTACCCTGTCACCCTCGGGTTTTGTTTTTTTTACCTCTTTGTCACCCTCGGGTTTATCCCGAGGGTCCATGGCTTCTCGGCACAAGGCCGAGAAAGACAGTAAAAAAAATAAAGGCCGAGAAAGACAGTAAAAAAAAATAAAGACCGAGAAAGACAGTAAAAAAAAATAAAGACCGAGAATGACAATAAAAAAAATAAAGCCAGAGAATGACAATAAAAAACTCTCTCCTCTCATTATGTTAAATTCCTACCGATTTTGCTTGATTATTCCGCCCGAAGATATATTCTTATTTCCAGGGTTATTATTTTATGAAAGGATACGGTTATGGAAGCGGTTGCTCTCGTTCTTTTGGTTTTGGTTCTGGTAATTTTGATAAAATCCGTGGTTATTGTTCGCCAGGGCTATGAATACACGGTAGAAAATTTCGGCAAATTAACTCGCACACTTGATCCGGGGTTTCACATATTAATTCCGATAATTGAAAACATCGGCGCTAAAATAAACCGCAAAGAGCAGGTTTTGCAAGTTGCCTCACAAGAAGTTATTACCAAAGATAACGCCATGGTTACCGTGAACGGTGTGTTATTCTATCAAATTCAAAACGCTTCCAAAGCCGCATATCAGGTAGAAAATCTCGATTATGCCATCATGAATTTGGTTATGACCAATATTCGTACGGTTATCGGCAGTATGGAAATTGATGAGTTGCTCTCGCAACGCAATATCATCAACCAAAAACTGCTTGATGTGGTTGATGTGGCCACCATTCCTTGGGGTGTTAAAGTAACACGTGTGGAAATTAAAGATATTACTCCGCCGACTGACTTGATTGATGCCATGGCTCGCCAAATGAAAGCCGAACGCGATAAACGTGCCAACATTTTGGAAGCCGAAGGTTTGCGTCAGGCTGAAATTCTGCGCGCCGAAGGTGAAAAACAAGCCGTAATTTTAGATGCCGAGGGCAAAAAAGAAGCCGCTTTCCGTGAGGCCGAGGCTCGCGAACGTTCTGCCAAAGCCGAAGCGGCCGCCACGCAAATGGTTTCTGACGCTATTGCCAAAGGCAGTCCGAACGCCCTTTCCTATTTCTTGGGGCAAAAATATATTGAGGCCTTACAGGGTATTGTTACCTCACCAAACGAAAAACTCATTATGTTGCCGGTTGACACCACTCAGGTTATGGGCACCGTGGCCGGAATTTCCGAATTGGTTAAAGATACCCTGACCTCTAAGACAACCACTAAAAAAATAAAATAGGAGAAAGACCATGTTAACATCACCGGGTACCGCTTGGGTTGTGGTCGGATTAACCCTTTCTCTGTTGGAATTGATAGTTCCGGGAGTGTATTTGATTTGGTTCGGTTTGGCCGGCTTTGTAATGAGTATTATAGTTTATATTACACCGTTGGTCTTTACCACTCAGTTAATTTGGTTTGCCCTGATTTCAGCAGTTTTCGCCTGTATCGGTCTTTATGTTTATCGCTACATTTTTTCCAAGGCCACAGTTTCGGAAGAATATAAAAATCTGAATAATTCCGCCGAGCAATTGGTCGGAATGAAAGTTACCGTAGCCGAAGACAGTGAAGATAATCAAACCAAAGTCAAAGTCGGCGATACTTTTTGGTTGGCTTATAGTGAAAAACCCTTCAAAAAGGGCGACACCGTTAAAGTGGTGGGAGTTAAAGACAGCCTAATTTTGGTTATTGAATAAATGTTACACATCGGCTGTCATCTTTCGGTTTCCAAAGGATTTGAGCATATGGGCAAAGAGGCCTTGTCCATAGGTGCCGATACTTTTCAATTTTTTACGCGCAATCCGCAGGGCGGAAAAGCTAAAGATCTTGATGCGACAGATATGCAAAAATATCGCGAGTTCGCCCAACAACATAATTTTGCCAAGATTGTTGCCCATGCTCCATATACCTTAAATCCTTGCTCCGATAATCCGGCAACCCGTGAATTTGCCGAAATGGCCTTTACCGATGACTTGAAACGCATGGAATTTGTGCCGAACAATTATTACAATTTTCATCCCGGTTCGCACGTCGGTCAGGGAACGGAAAAAGGAATTGCTTTGATTGCCGATTTATTAAATCGCGTATTAAAACCCGAACAAACCACTGTTGTATTGCTAGAAACTATGTCCGGCAAGGGTTCGGAAGTCGGTTGCAGTTTTGCCGAGTTGGCACAGATAATTTCCGCCCTTAAATTACCGGAAAAAGTAGGTGTTTGCCTGGATACCTGTCATGTTTTTGCCGCCGGATACGATATCGTAAACGACCTCGACGGAGTGTTTACGCAATTTGATAAAACAATCGGTTTAAAGCGCCTAAAAGCTGTTCACTTGAACGACAGTCTAATGCCTTTTAATTCCCACAAAGACCGTCATGCCAAAATCGGCGAGGGTCAAATCGGTCTGAAAGCTTTGGCAGCTTTTGTGAAACACCCGGCGGTCAGCGACCTTCCTTTTATTTTGGAAACGCCGAACGATTTATCGGGTTATGCCGCAGAAATTTTATTGATGCGCCAATCCTAAAACGCTTATTCTTGCTCTTTAACAAAGTCCATAAATGACTTGCCATCTACAAACAAATCGGTAATTATCGGCTCAAATTCGTGCTGATAAGAAAACTGCAATGTTACCTTGCCGGCATTTACTTTTTCCGTTAACTTTTCCGACTGCTCGCGTTTAATATAAAAAGTATAAGCGTTCCTGAAATCCTTTTCCGGACAAATACCATCGGCAAATTGCCCGCAATCGGTATTTTTCCAATCCAAACGCAAAGACATATAATAACCGGAGAAAAAATCCTTCGGGTCATACCCTTGAACAGCCACCTCAACCTTGGTAAATTTCGTCATATTATGATATCTCAGCATAACTCCGGCCAAAACCGCTATCGGCAAAAACAAAAGCAAATACCATATACTATTTTTCATCGCGTTTCTCCCATAACTTTCCGGCATATTTGGTTAAAAACAAAATTGTGGCAATCAACAAAACTCCGGCAACAATCAAATACATTCCCAAATTTTGCAAATTTTTCACATCTCCGTAATATACCAAGATTCGCAAAACTGCCATAATAACACCAAAATTAAACCAGCGACGATGCTTTTTATAATAGGCTAAACCACAGACAAACGCGCAAGCCATCAAGCTCGGCACAATATTAAACAAATCATTGGCACATATGCCGATAAACCATAAAATAACCGCTAAAATTGCCAACTTAGCCAACTTAGTCTGCTTATGATAATCGGCATAAGCCCACATAACCAGACTAAAGAAAATCGGCAACACCGTATCGGCGCCCACAGCCCCGAACAAAAAAACATCTGTAGTTTGACACACTAGACACACTATATAAATATAAGCATTTTGTACTAACAGGCCGATAAAAAACCACGGCATAAAACTTGTACGCTTAAATTTGCGGTTCAAGCCATAAATTATTGCGGCCATACCTAAATAACGAAATACAAATTGTCCGTATAAATATAATTCACCGGACGTTCCGAAGATATGATAAGCAAAATAGCTTGCACCGCAATAAAGATTGAGCATTAACAAGCCGCTGTAAAAACGCAACGGTTGCACAATTTTCTTGTCTTTTTCGCCCCTGATATTTACCCATACCTCATAAAATAAAATAAATATCAGCCCCAAATATAAACGAAGCGTATCTAAAATTACATTATCGAAACCCCAGGAAACAGCAGTTGAACCGGCAATTTCATGTATTATGACATCATCCAAGCCAATCGGCAAATAGCGACCTCCGATAAAAAACATCGGTATCCACAACCACAGCAAACGCGAAGTTACCCATATCAACGGCCAACTTATCGCCGACCATAACAAACAGGCATTGGCAACATTGGAATGCAGGTGATATACCTGACCGATTAAACCGATTACCCCCATAATCAAAAATGCGTATATAACCACCAGTACCTGTTTTAATATATTTTTATCGGTTTTAATTGTCCAAATCAAAGCTAGGGCATTCAAAAACATTGCCGCTAAAGCGCCGCCCAATTTTATATTATTCGGAATTTGCTGCCAGTTGGCCGCCACTTCCGCAACAATTCCCAGCCCGATAAGAAAGGCCGCAAAATACAGCAACACAGTTGTCCAATAGTTTTCATTAGCTTTTGTCATTTTCAACCTCAATTTTCAGCTTTCAGCATAACTTCAGGTGCTTCTATGCCCAACAAATCAAGCATTAAAGTCAACACATCACGCACCAGTTTTGCCAATTTCAAACGCGATGAAGCAAGCTCTGCCGCCTCGGCATTCATAATTGAACAAGCATTATAAAAACTGCTGAATATTTGCGCCAAATTATAGGCATAATCAGCTATAATACTCGGTTCCTTTTCCGTATGAGTACGCATTACCACATTATGTATCTGCAACAATTTCAGTGCCAAAACTCTTTCTTCCGGAGCGGTTAAAATTACTTTTCCTTCCGATAATCCCTGTGCTTTCGCTTTACGTAAAATCGAATTAATTCTCGCTACCGCATATTGAATATACGGGCCGGTTTTGCCTTCAAACTTGGCAAAATCATCAAGTTCAAACACATATCCCGAAGAAATGGTATTCTTCAAATCTTGGAATTTGATGGCCGCTATAGCAATCTGCCAGGTCAGCTTTTCAATTTCCTTTTCTCCGTATCCTTCTACTTCTCCGGCTTTAGGTAATGACTGACGAACTTTGTCTTTGGAAATTTCAATTAAAGTTTTCAAGTCCATAACTCCACCATCACGAGTTTTAAATGGCTTGCCGTCTGCACCGTTAACCGTCCCGAAAACAATGTGCTGCATCTTAACCTGTGGAGCAATACCCAGTTTCTCGGCCGCTTCAAAAACCTGCTCAAAATGCAACATCTGTCGGCTATCGGTAAAATATACAATTTCCGAAGCTTTCAAATCATCAACCCGCATTTTAATCGTGGCAATATCGGTCAACTGATAGCCAAATCCACCGTCGCTCTTAACCATAATAACCGGCGGTTTAGGCTTGTTGCTTTCTTCCAAACGAATAATCTCTGCTCCCTCATCAACTTCGGATATTCCCTTATCACGGGCAATTTTCACAATTTCACGACAAGTTTCGTGAGCATCACTTTCACCCAACCACAAATCAAAATGTACATCAAGTTCTTTATAATTGGCTTTAATTGCCTTAAACGATTCGACACGCAAATGTTGCCAGGCTTTACGATACTCCGGATTACCGTCTTGCAAAGCCGCCGTAATTTTCCGAGCATCTTCCCGTGCCGCTTCATCTTCTTTGCAACGAACATTTGCCGCTTTATAAAATTCGGTTATTTGCTCGATATTATAGGTTTCAACTTTCTCCAAATTACCGTCATGCTTAATAATTTCGGCCAAAATCATCCCCATCGGCGTTCCCCAGTCGCCCAAATGCACATCGCTGATTACCCGGTTTCCAACGAATAATTCCAAACGTCTGATAGATTCGCCGATAACTCCCGAACGCAAGTGCCCCACGTGCATTTCTTTTGCCACATTCGGACCACCGTAATCAAGCACCACTTTATGCGGATTATCAACCGTTCCGCAACCCGAACGTTCGTCTTCTGCCATTTTATCGATACTTTGAGCAATAAATTCATTTTTAAGTTTAATATTTATGAAACCCGGTCCGTCAAACGAAACACTCTCACAAAAATCACAATCTGCCAATTTGGCGGCAATTGCCGAAGCAATATCCCGCGGATTTTTATGCGCAATTTTTGCCAAAGCCAATGCCCCGTTACATTGAAAATCACTCAAATCGGCTCTGTCCGAAACTTTTACAACGGCAAACTTTTCATCCAACTCCAGCGACTTAAAAATATCCGCCAACACTTCATTAATTTTATTTTCCAACAATAAATTCATATCACATTCTCTCTATTCATTTACACATTGATAATACGCATGATTCGGCAATAAAAGTCTGCCGTCCATATAAGTTTTTTGCACAAATTCCGCTCTTATGCCGGTTTCATTTTTTATGCACTCTTCATCTGCTATTTTTTGCAATTCTTCAGCCGAAGAAAATAAAGGATTATAACAAATAGCCGGAGCATTTTCTCTTGAAGGACCGGAATAAAGCAAATTCAAATCACTGACCCCGGGATTTCGTCGCCTGTCCACAAAAGGCTTAAAAATACCGCATCCCGAAAGCATAAGCATAAATAAACAGATAATCTTAAATTTTATACTAGACAATTAAAAAAACTCCATTAAATTATATTGTTGTCGATATCATATACAAAGATTATAAAAATGAAAAGCGAAAATAAATATATTGGTGATGATAAATTCAAAAAATTTTTGAATCATTACAATTGCCCTAC
>JAGDBT010000027.1 GCA_017958895.1 Alphaproteobacteria bacterium
CCCACCATCTGATGAGGAGATTTGCACGAAGAAAGGTTCGGAATGTTTTCCGGATAATATTTTTCCAAATAATCAACCCAAGCCGGACAGCAAGAAGTGAACATCGGCATGTTGTCATTATTCGTAAAACGTTTAACAAATTCCGAAGCTTCTTCAATAATCGTTAAATCGGCACCAAAATTGGTATCAAACACTTTGGTAAAGCCTAAACGACGCAGAGCCGCATAAATTTTTCCGGTCAAATTACTGCCGAATTCAAAACCGAATTCTTCACCCAAAGCCACACGAACTGCCGGAGCAATTTGTACAACCGTAATATTTTCCTTATCTGCCAATAAAGCCGAAACTTTTTGCGTATTGTCATAATCGGTTATAGCGCCGGTCGGACAATGCGCCGCACACTGACCGCAGCGAACACACGGAGAATCAGCCAATTTGGTATCATTAGCACCGGTGATTTTGGTTACAAAACCACGATGTAAATAACTCAAAGCCCAAACATTTTGCACATTCTGGCAGATATTTACGCAACGTCCGCAAACAATACACTTAGACGGGTCAAGAACAATCGCCCCTGAAGTATCATCTTTCAGCTCTTGTGAAACCATTTTTATGATTTCGTTCTGATCTATGCCCATTTCAGCCGTCATTTCCTGTAATTCGCATTGACCGCTTCTGGAGCAGTTCAAACAGTCGTTCGGGTGATTACTCAAAATCAGCTTCAAAACCATTTTTCTGATTTCTTTTAACTCCGCATCGGAGGTAACAACTTCCATGCCCTCGGAAACCGGAGTGCAACAAGAACGCATAATGCGTCCGCCGACTTTTACGATACACATTCCGCAACCAGCACTCGGATCAACATCCGGATGTTTGCAAAGAGTCGGAATATTAATCTGAATTTTTCTGGCCGCATCCAAAATGCTTGTACCGGCCTCAACTTCAACTTCCATATTATCAATTTTTAACTTTACCATGTTGATTACTCCTTATCTTTGCCGTCAAGCAATTTGTTTGTGTATTCTTCTTCATAAAAGCGCAAGGTTGACAACACCGGATTTGGTGCTGTTTGACCTAAACCGCAAAGTGAAGCTTTTTGCATGGCTACGGCGATTTTCTTTAAGAGTTCCAAATCTTTCTTTTTGCCGCGGCCGCGATTTATTTTATCTAACAGCAACAGCATTTGTTTTCCGCCTATTCTGCACGGAGCGCACTTGCCGCAAGATTCATCAACCGTAAAGTCCAAATAGAACTTGGCCAGCGATACCATGTCCGAAGAATCATCAATAACTATCATACCGCCGGAACCCATAATGGAACCGAGTTTCTTAAGCTCTTCATAGCAAACCGGCATATCCATATATTTGGCCGGAATAACACCGCCGGAAGGTCCGCCGGTTTGTACGGCTTTCAAAGTTTTGCCTGCCGGAACACCGCCGCCGATTTCATTAACGATTTCATTGATGGTTGTGCCCATCGGAACTTCAATCAATCCGGAATGTTCAACCTGACCGGTCAAAGCAAACACCTTAGTACCTTTGGATGTTTCCGTACCGAAAGAAGCAAACCAATCAGCGCCTTTTAACAAAATTTTGGAAACATTTGCCAAAGTTTCAACATTGTTAACACACGAAGGTTTTTCCCACAAACCTTTATTCGTCGGATACGGCGGACGAGGACGCGGAGTACCTCTGGCACCCTCAATCGAGTGGATAAGTGCTGTTTCCTCACCGCAAACAAACGCGCCTGCACCCAAACGAATGTCAACATTAAACGAAAAACCGGTACCCATAATGTTATTACCGAGCAACATTTTCTTTTTGCAAGCCTGAATGGCTTTTTGCAATCTTTCAACCGCCAACGGATATTCGGCTCTGACATAGAACCAACCTGATGTGGCACCGATAGCATAAGCGGCTATCATCATACCTTCAATAACGGCATGCGGATCACCTTCCAAAATGGAACGATCCATATAAGCTCCCGGATCACCCTCATCGCCGTTGCAGATGATGAACTTTTCATCAACCGTTGGAACTTTGGCCGCCAATTCCCATTTCATACCGGTGGAAAATCCGCCGCCGCCTCTGCCGCGCAAACCGGATTTTTTAATCTCTTCCACAACTTCTTGAGGCGTCATGGTTTTGAGAGCTTTTTCCAAAGCCAAATAGCCGCCTCTGGCCATGTATTCTTCAATATCTTCCGGATCAATATGACCGGCATTTTTCAATACCACTTTTTCCTGTTTGGTAAAGAACGGCAAATCAAGCGACAAAACAAACGGCTTTAATTCGTCTGCCAATACCATATCGCCTTTATTGTCCAATCCCGGAATAACGTATTTTTCCATAATATTGCGGGTAGCTTCGGCATCTACACGTTTGAACAAGATGTCTTTTTTGCCCTTAATCTCCACTCTGATAAGCGGTCCCTGAGCGCAAAGGCCCATACAACCGGTGGCTACAATACGCACCTTTTCGGTAAGTTTATTTTCTTCCAAAATTTCCTTAATCAGCGCAATTAAATCATCACTGCCGGAAGACTTGCAACCTGTTGAATGGCAACAATAAATATTGCATTCATATTTTTCAATTTCTGCCAGTTTGTTTGCCGCAATATTGTGGATATCAAACCTTTTCATAACTTCAGCAATATCAACCATGTTTAAGCCTCCTTAAATACTTCGCGCCATTCATTCAAAATTGCCGGCACCTGTTCAGGTGTCATGCGGCCGTAGGTTTTGCCGTTTACCACGCAAACCGGAGCCAAACCGCAACAACCGACGCAACGTACGCATTGCAAATGGAAAAGTCCGTCAGGAGTGCTCTCACCCTCTTTGATATTCAGTTCGGATTTGAATTTTTCCAAGACCTTGTCATTGCCTTTCAAATAGCAAGCCGTACCGGTGCAAACGGAAATAACCGCCTTTCCCGGAGCTACCAGCTTAAAGAAATTATAAAATGTCAAAACTTCATAAATACGCGCCAACGGAACGTTCATGGTTTGAGCAAGATCGGTGGCGTCTTTCCAATCAACATAGCCTTTCACGCCCTGAACTTCGTGCAAAGCCATAATGAGAGAACCGCGTTTTTTACGCCATTTTTCACCAACCTGGCAACCCAGACAAGTCTCATTCTCCATAGTAATCTCCTAAAATTAAAGTTCAAAATTCTGCCCGCATTATAGAAGTTTTTTTTGACTTTGCAATTGATTTTATCATATTTTTAAAAATATTTTTAATAACACTTTGGTATATGATTTTTTAATACTTATAATCAATATGTTAGACCTATCTTCAGCAACAAAAAAACACGCCTGTAACAGCGTGTTAGTGCAAGAAAAAAACAAATAATTGTTCTTTAGGGCTTATAACTGCTCTTCAGCCCAGTTTTTTAACTCGTCTACAGACACATCAGCCGCAAAACGTCTGCCTCCCGACACCTTGGCGCCCGGAGCGCATTTTTGCAAATTCTCTCCGGAATGACCTATACTGCTGCTACCGGAAGTTGCAAACGGGATAACCGTTTTGCCTGCAAAATCATAACTTTCCATAAAAGTATCAACAATTGTAGGTTCACGATACCACCAAATCGGAAAGCCGACAAACACTACCTCATAGCGCTCCATATCCTCAACTTTTGAAACAATAGCCGGTCGAGAAGTCAAATCATTCATCTCCACTGAACTGCGACTTTTCTTGTTACGCCAATCCAAATCAGCCTCTGTATAAGGTTGCTCCGGTTTAATCTCAAATAAATCCGCATCAATCGCCTTTGCCAATTTTGCGGCAACCCCGGCTGTTGTTCCGGTCGCACTGAAATATGCCACCAATACTTTCTTATTCATTATTTTACCCTCCTCTGCTCTGACTTCAAAACTCGTCAGTAACATTAACAAACTTAAAACGGCAGAAATTATCTTTTTCATTTTTCGCTCCTCAATACAGAACTATTTTAACTCTCAAAATGTATTTAAGAAAACTGTTTTTGAAAGTTATGCAGAATTTTCAGTTTTTCTTTTTAATCCAAATATCCTCGGATACTTGCTCGTAATCCGCCAATTTTTCATATCTTAACGTATGTTTTTCAGCCTTATCTTTCAGTTGCGGAATATCAGGAAATTTATTTGCAAGTTCGGTTACCGATTTTTCATCTATATCACAATCCGCATCCACAACAATAATGTCGATTTTGCCATCTTTAACCATCTCATTTACATCATAGTCTGCTACAGGATTATAAAGAGCATCATGTAAAAATTCTACCGAAGGATACATCCAATAATAACTCAGACGAGGACTGTATATCCCGCTGAACATATAGAGTGATTTTTTATTCTCACTGTCAGTTTTTCTGATATATGACCAAGTATTATCGTAAATTTCTTCTTCTTTCGAATAAACACCCGCCACAATATGAAAAACCGACCATACAACAAATGCTGTCATAAAAATCTTGTTGTTTTTAATCAATTCACTAACGAACGGAGCGCAAAACAGTGCCGCATAGACAACCAAAAATACGCAATAACGAGCGTAAGAAGGATAATATAAACGTTGCATAAAATCAAAAACCAGCAATAATCCGATTGTGGCAGTATATATGTTCATCTGCTTGTTTTTCAAATAGAAAAATGACGCATACAAGCTTAACAGCAGAATATCTGCATAAAGCAACAAAGAAATATCTGATTTCGAAGATGAATAAAAATGTAAAACAGCAGAAAGCTTGGCATTAAACGACCAATTATCCCGCCAATAAATTTCCCATATGTCCAGATGGAAAAAACAGCAAACTATAACGGCAATTATAATAAGCGGTATAACGGCGGCCAAACAGAAGTCCTTCAATTTCTCGGGATGACGGTATATAAAATATATAACCGGAAATACCAAGGGCAGAATTTGCAAAACTATGCTTTGTAAAAACAAAAATGACAATAAGAAAAGTAACGAAGATACCTGTAAATATTTATAGCGACTGTCTTCAAAATATCGCAAAAGATAATATAATCCGGCAAAAAAACAAGTCCGCATATAAGTATCGGGTTTAACATAATACAAGGCACTCCAAGCCGTAATTCCCCAAAAAAACAGACACACAAACAGCAGTGCCACCGTTTTGCCGCCCAAATAACGTTTAACCGATAAATAAAGAAACCATCCGGCAAGCAAAGAAAATATAAAGCTTACTACTCTGGCTGTCATAATCGTGAAAATCGTATCATGCGGCATAACAGAGATGAACGGAGCCCATAAATACCACATCAGAGGATGATGATGTTCAAAAAAATCACGATAAGGCACATCTCCGGAGCTTATAAAAAAAGCGGCCCTTAAATGTTCTATATCGTCATATATCAAGTGAGAGCCGGTGAATAGTGAATAAATAACCAAAAATAAATTTGCCGCAATCAGAAAACATAATAACAGTTGTGTTTTGTTGAAACCCGATAAACCGCTATTCATCAACGGCCTCCTCTAAAAGTTCAACGGCATGCGCCACGCACTCCGAACAACTGCTTAAAACTTTTCCGTTATTTATCCCCTTTAACATACAACATCTGGTAGCACCTTTTTCTGCCGCAAATCTATCCATAATTCGGCGCATTTTTTTAAGACTTTCAGTCGGAGATTTACAGAGAAGTCCCAAAACCATACCGGCTCCGATTAATGCACCGCACGTTCCCTCGGTATTCCCCATTCCCATGGCAAATGAGTTACCCAAATTCTTGGCTGTTTCCTCAGCAATTCCGCATTTATCACAATACGCACAAATCACAGCTTGCGCACAATTATATTTGCCGCTGTTCTTCTTTTCCAAAGCTATGTTTTGCCTTTTTTCCATATTGTTTAACTTTTAAGTCCTTAAAACAAAAAAACGCCGCAAGAATTTGGGGCGCTTTTTTGTTTTTGATTATTAAGCCGATTTCTTGGTTGTCTTTGCAGACTTCTTGGCTTTTTTCTCAATTTCCGAAAAGTCATACAACTCTGCCACGGAAATCTCCGTATCGGTCATTTTGGCTTTGCTTAAGATATAATCAACGATTTTTTCTTCATAAGCCGGAGCTTTCAAAGCTTCAACCGCCTCTTTATTTCTCAAATAGTAGTCAAATACCATTTTTTCCTGTCCCGGATATTTTCTGGCTTCGTTCATAATTGCCTTGTTAATATCCTCGGCGCTTAAAGTGATTTTGGCATCCGCTCCCACTTCAGAAAGCAACAAACCTAATTTAACTCTGCGGAAAGCAATATCTTTATATTCGGCCAAAATATCCTTTTCATCACGATTTTTCTCGCTCTCATCAAGCATATTTTTAGCTTTGGCATTTTTAAACTGCTTTTCAATAGCCGCATATTCGGCATCAACCAGTTTTTGCGGAATTTCAAAACTATATTCCTTGTCCAACGCATCCAATAAATCGCGTTTGATTTTTACTCTGGCCGTAGAATTATAATCTTCACTGATACGTGCTTCAACTTTAGACTTTAAGTCAGCAAGATCTTTAGCTCCCATAGCTTTAGCCAGTTCATCATTGATTTCCGACTTTTTATAAGAGCGAAGTTCTTTAATTTCCGTAACGAACAAAGCTTCCTTACCCGCCAAATTTTTAGCGTGATAATTCTCCGGAAAAGTGGTTTTAACATCAACCGTTTCACCGGCTTTATGACCGATAAGCTGATCTTCATATCCCGGAATAAAGGAATTGGAACCGAGTTCCAACGGATATCCCTTACCTTTTCCGCCTTCAAATTCCTTACCTTCGATAGAGCCGACAAAATCGATAACTGCCACATCGCCTTTTTTAGCGGCTCTGTCTTCGGCAACCTTTTCGGTTTCGCGACGTGATTCGGCCATATATTTCAAGGCTTTTTCAACTTCTTCAGCCGGAACTTTGGCTACATATTTTTTCAATGAAAGTTTGGAAAAATCCCCCAACTTAATTTCCGGCATAATTTCTACTTCCATTGTAAATTCTATATCTTTTCCGTCTTCAAATTTCTCAATTTTAACATCCGGAGTAACAGCCGGACGAAGTTTGTTATCATCAATAACTTTGTTGGTCGCATTACGAATCATATCATCCAACACTTCACCCAATACAGAGTGACGATATTTTTGTTCAATCATGGCCTTTGGTGCTTTTCCGGCTCTGAAGCCCGGCATTTTAACATTTTTAGCCACTTCGGCCAATTTTTTATCCATAGCAGCCGCAAAATCAGCAGCTTCAATGGTAACGGTATATTTTTTGTTCAAACCTTTGGTTTTATTTTCTTTTACTTTCATTTCAATTTCTCTGCCTAAATTAACAAACAATTGGTGCGGATAAAGAGACTCGAACTCTTATGCCTTGCGGCACCAGATCCTAAGTCTGGCGTGTCTACCAGTTTCACCATATCCGCATCCGATACGAGCCGAAGTACACCACAAAAAAAACAATAAATCAAGCAAAAAACAATATGCCCTTACAAAAAATATTGCAAAAATCTCATTTTTATGTATAAACAGGTATAATTTCAAAATAAGGAGGTCAAAATGTCAGAAAAAATAAACATGCGCAAAACTTTTGCCATTATTTCGCACCCGGATGCCGGTAAAACCACACTTACCGAAAAATTGTTATTGTTCGGCGGTGCCATTCAACAAGCCGGTGCGGTTAAAGCTCGCGGAGAAAACCGCAAAGCTCACTCCGACTGGATGAAAGTTGAACAAGAGCGCGGAATTTCCGTGGCCTCATCCGTTATGAATTTTGAATATAATGACATAACTTTTAACCTTCTGGATACACCGGGACACGAAGATTTTTCCGAAGATACTTACCGCGTGTTAACTGCCGTTGATTCTGCCGTTATGGTCCTTGATTCAGCCAAAGGTATAGAAAGTCAAACCAAAAAACTTTTTGAAGTTTGCCGTTTACGCAATATCCCTATTTTGACCTTTATCAACAAATTAGACCGCGAAGGATTAGACCCTTTTTCTTTGCTTGACGATATTGAAAACACTCTTGCTTTGGAAGTAACACCGGCCAGTTGGCCTATCGGTAGCGGTAAAGATTTTCTCGGTTGTTATGATTTGATAAACGACCAACTTATTCTCATGAACAAAACCGGCAATAAATCGCTGATAAATGATACCATTGAAACCTGTAAAGGTCTGGACGATCCGAAACTTGACGAATTGCTGCCGGCTCATGCGGTAGCCAAGTTGCGTGAAGATGTGGAAATGGTGCGCGAATTATGTCCGAAATTTGATTTATCCGCTTATTTGGACGGCTCAATGACACCGGTATTTTTCGGAAGTGCCATCAACAATTTCGGAGTCAGAGAAATTTTGAACGGCTTACATAAATTTGCTCCTACGCCTCGTCCGCAACCGAGTGCCGAACGCATTGTCAAAGCCGATGAACCGAAAGTAACCGGTTTTATTTTCAAAATTCAAGCCAATATGGACCCTAAACATCGTGATCGTATTGCTTTTATGCGTATTTGCTCCGGACATTTTAAGCGCGGCATGAGTTTATTGCAAATCCGTACCGGCAAAGAAATAAAAATCCAAACACCGGTAATGTTTTTGGCTCAGGAAAGAGAATTAACCGAAGATGCTTATGCCGGTGATATTATCGGTATTCCGAATCACGGCCAGTTGCGCATCGGCGATACTTTGACCGAGGGAGAAAAAATTCATTACACCGGAATTCCGAGTTTTGCTCCGGAACTTTTGAAATCAGTACGCGCAAAAGATCCGTTAAAATCCAAACACTTAGCCAATGCCTTGCAACAAATAGCCGAAGAAGGCGGAGCCAGTATTTTTAAGCCGCTTTCCGGTGCCGAATATATTGTCGGAGTGGTCGGAGTTTTGCAATTTGAGGTAATTGCCGACAGATTGCGTACCGAATTCAATATTGATGTTATTTTTGAACCGACTCAATATTTCACTGCTCGTTGGATAAGTTGCAACAATAAAGAAATTTTGGAAAAATTCTATAATACCAATACCCTCAATTTAGCTGATGATTATGACGGAGCAAGAGTCTTCTTGGCACGTAATGCCTGGCATTTGGGAAAAGTTAAAGAAGATTTTCCGCAAATAGAACTTCATAAAACCCGCGAACAAACTTTTTAAGCGGATAACCGACGGCAATCCCTTGCTTTTTTCTTAAACCGGCATATAGTAATATCAGATATGTTGTTTATGGGAATGTGGTCATGAAATTTGTAATGATGCTGATTAAAGTTCTGAGTGCCGTTTTATTGGCCTCTTTGTTTGGCATGTTTGTTTATTTCAGCACCTTACAACAAAAATTGCCGGAAACTTCATCTTATGCCGCATTTTGTTTGATGTTATTTGTTATCGCATCTTTAATTTTGGCGTTAGCTTTGATTTGGGTAGAAAATCTGCCGGAAGACGGGCAAAAAAATTCATCGGAAGTTTCTGATTCCTCAGAGAAATTGAAACCTGTTTTGGAAGAAATATCCCGTTCTCACAAACACATGAATAAAGTATTCAACATGGCACTGGAAAATTTCAATAACCGTCTTGACGGTCTGGAAAATGCCACTTCACAACAACATCTCATATTCACGGAAAAAATGCAAAAACTGCAGCAAAAATTTCCGGATATTTTTAAGGATACCCATAAAGAAGATTTGGCTAAAACTCTCTCCTCTCTGGAAATTTTGAAAGACAGCCTGACCGACGAACCGAACTATCGTGATGTTGATATTAAAGAGATAATCGGCACTGATAAAAATCAGGAAAAATAAATTTAAAATCCCCTCTTGCAAACTTGCGATAAATGTGTTAAATAAACTCAGTTTTTTATATTTTGATGTTTAATTTTTAACACAATAATTATATGCTTTACAATTCGAAATCACTAAAGGCAGATGAATTCATCAGCCACGAAGAGATTCTTGAAAGTTTGCGTTATGCCGAGGAAAATAAAGACAATCTTCCCCTGATTAAAGAAATTCTTGCAAAAGCCCGTTTGGAAAAAGGTTTATCGCATCGCGAAGCCTCGGTTCTGCTGGCTTGTGAAAATCCCGAAATCAACGAAGAGCTCTTTGCTTTGGCTAAGCAAATCAAACAGGATTATTACGGAAACCGTATGGTGCTTTTTGCGCCGTTGTATCTCTCAAACTACTGTGTAAACAGTTGTGTGTATTGTCCCTATCATGTTAAAAATAAGCACATCTTTCGCAAAAAGATGTCGCAGGAAGAAATTCGCCGCGAAGTAATTGCTTTGCAAGATATGGGGCACAAACGTCTGGCCATAGAGCTGGGAGAAGATCCGATTAACAATCCCATAGAATATGTTCTGGAAAGTCTTGAGACCATCTATGCGATTAAGCACAAAAACGGAGCAATTCGCCGTGTTAATGTTAACATCGCCGCGACTACGGTCGAGAATTATCGCTTGCTGAAAGATGCCGGTATCGGAACTTACATTTTGTTCCAAGAAACCTATAATCGTCAGTCTTATGAAACTCTCCACCCGAGAGGTCCGAAGCACGATTATGCCTGGCATACCGAAGCCATGGACAGAGCCATGGAAGGCGGTATAGACGATGTTGGTATCGGAGTTCTGTTCGGGCTTTCGACCTATCGCTATGAATTTGCCGGTTTGTTGATGCACGCCGAACATTTGGAAGCCGTACACGGTGTCGGACCGCACACAATAAGCGTTCCGCGTTTGCGCCCGGCCGATGACATCAACACCGAAGATTTTCAGGATTGTATCAGTGACGATATCTTCGCCAAGATTGTAGCCTGTCTGCGAATTGCCGTGCCTTATACGGGTATGATTATCTCTACCCGTGAAAGTCAAAAAACTCGTGAAAGAGTTTTGGAATTGGGAATATCGCAGCTTTCCGGCGGTTCTAAAACCTCGGTCGGCGGCTATGCGCAACATGAAGAGCCGGAAGAAAATTCCGCTCAGTTTGATGTGATTGACAATCGCACGCTGGACGAAGTAATCAACTGGCTCATTCGCCTCGGCTATATTCCGAGTTTCTGCACCGCCTGCTATCGGGCCGGACGCACCGGAGACCGCTTTATGGAACTTTGCAAAAACAAGCAAATTCACAATTGTTGCCATCCCAATGCGTTATTGACCTTGCAGGAATATCTCACGGACTATGCTTCACCCGATACATATCAAATCGGTACGGAGCTGATTGCCAAGGAATTGCAGACATTAAATCCGAAAATTGCCGCACGCACTTCAGGTTGGTTGGAAAACATCCGCAACGGTACAGGCCGAGATTATCGTTTCTGAGTACTCTTTGTTAAAAACAGCTTCTTTTTCGTAAAGAAGCTGTTTTTTTAATTATGTGATAATATTTTTATTAAAAATTTTATTATATTTCTTATTTTTAGCTTGACTATAAAAATACTTATTTGTATTATAATTATTGCGAACCAGAACGATATATAATCAAAAACCGTGGCAGAAAAGAAAGTAACAAAAAAAGGAGCATAAAATAGTGCAGAAAGCAAAAATATATACCGCATTAAAATACCTCGGTGCATTTTTGCTCTGCACTGTTTTACTGGCTCTTGTTATGTGTCTCATATTCGTATTTGACCGAGAAAAACTTGAGTTAGTAGAGTGTTTTTTATTTGAATCCGGACACATTAAAGAAATATTTGACTACCAAAGTTATTTGCAAGGGCATTGCACCTATCCGCAAATATGCGCATGTTCGGTAACATCGGAATGGATTTTATTTTTCTATATTTTGGCTTTACCGATTCTTGTTTTTTACGAGTTTATTAAGCGCAAAATTGTTCCGCAACAATACCAATATTTGTGCGTTTTCGGTGAGATTATAATATGGTCGATAATTTGTTATTTTGCTCAAGACCATATTCCTCATAAATGGTTTGCTGTTGATAATACTTATAAGTTTATGTCATCAATGGCAATTATAGTACTGATGTTACACAGCTTGCCATCGAAGGTATTGAAAGCCTTATCCGTAGTAATCGGAATAATTTACGGACTGTATTTCGGATTTATTGTTGCTATGATTCTTCCGAATTTGTTTTGATAAAATAATTCACCTTCATCTTGAAGAAGCTGTTTTTTTAATCCTAAAATAATATTTTTATTATTTTTATCTTGACAATTTCTTATATTATAATATAAATATTATTATAAAGTGGAGTTACGTTATTTGCGTGAAATTATAGAGGTAACCGAGCGAGGGGAAAGGAGGCAAGATAATAGAAATCCATTTTAACAAATTGGAACAACTATTTTATGGAAAAAGTAATGAGTAAAACAAAATTTAAAATGGAGGAATAAATGGATATTTATGATAAATACAAATCGCGGCTCGGCTATGAAATCGGAGACAACGGCATAGACAGCTACGGTGTAAATCACAACGGATTTTCGGCGCAAGATGAGGTGCAATACCAAAACGCCCGCACTGAACGTGAAAATCAATTGATACAAAACTATAATAATCAGGGAATAAATCAAAACTACCCGCAGTATGGTACAAACTTCTGGGGCAACTCGGAAAATAACTACGGCTTCGGCAGTTCAAATATCGCCGGTAATATTGCCAATATTACAAATCGCTTTAATGCGGGCGGATTTGATAGTGAAGTTAATAATAACTCGAGTTTAAGTACAAATAATATGCTAAATAATTACGGA
The DNA here is from genome assembly GCA_017958895.1 of Alphaproteobacteria bacterium. Lineage (GTDB taxonomy): Bacteria > Pseudomonadota > Alphaproteobacteria > RF32 > CAG-239 > RUG410. The sequence continues at coordinate 12,670 of JAGDBT010000027.1, forward strand.
TATTCAGGTTATGGATTACAATTACAACCGGATACTCTGAGAACGCAAGGTACTCAATATGCACAGATGGCAACGCCAAACACAACTACTGATGCC
>JAGDBT010000028.1 GCA_017958895.1 Alphaproteobacteria bacterium
CATATAAATATTTTATCACAAATTATTCAATATTTTAAAAAAATATGTTATAATTTTTTTGTGCTCTAGTGGCGAAATTGGTAGACGCGCCAGACTCAAAATCTGGTTCCCTCGGGAGTGAGAGTTCGATTCTCTCCGGCCCTACCATCAAAAAAAAGCACCTTTTGCAGGTGCTTTTTTGTTTTTGAAGAAACTTAATTAAAAATCCAAAGCTTTACGATAAGTTTCTACCACAACTTCCTGCTCGTCACGATCAGCGGCATTCATTTTGCGCAGTTTCAAAATGGTACGCATGGCTTTAACATCAAAACCGGCACTTTTGGCTTCGGCAAAAATATCACGGATATCGCTTGCCAATTCTCTTTTTTCTTCTTCCAAACGTTCAATTCTTTCAATCAGCGAACGCAATCTGTCTGCGGCAATTCCCCCGACTTCTGCCTGAACTTTATTTTCATCAGCCATATTTTTTCTCCTTATAAAAAAACTGTTTATGATTATTTAGCAAACAAAAATTTATTTGACAAGCACTAAATTTTATAAAACCTCACTTGAAAATAACAACTTCTTAATCTATTAGTCTTATTATGATGTAATGATAAATTACGGGAGGTAAATATGCCTATTGATACACATACAAAAATTTTAGCCACAATCGGCCCTTCATCGGCATCCAAACAGATGATTGAAAAACTTGTTAAGGCCGGTGCCGATGCGTTTCGTTTTAATTTCAGCCATGGTACTCATGAAGAACATGCCGAAAGATTGGCTTTGGTTAGAGAGCTTTCAAAAAAATATCAACGTGATTTGACGGTGGTGGCTGATTTACAAGGACCGAAACTCAGAATCGGAACTTTTAAAACTGCCAAAGTAATTCTTAAAAAAGGTCAAAAGTTTGTGCTTGATATGGTGGATGAAGACGGAGATGAAACCAGAGTTTGCCTGCCGCATAAAGAAATTTTTGAGGTTTTGAAAGTCGGGAACCGTTTGTTATTAAATGACGGTAAAATTGAACTGGAAGTGTTGAAAAATAAAAATTATAAAGCAGAAACGGTGGTAAAAATCGGCGGAGAACTTTCCGCCCATAAAGGAGTTAATCTTCCGAATGTTAAATTACCGATAAATGCCATTACCGAGAAAGACAAGAAAGATTTGAAATTTGCTCTGGAACAAGGGGTAGATTGGGTTTGTCTGTCCTTTGTGCAGGGTATTGACGATTTGCATATGGCCAGAAAATTGATTGGTGATAAAGCTTGGATTATTGCCAAGTTGGAAAAACCGAGTGCCATTGATGAATTGGATGCGATTGTAAAAGAGGCGGACGGAATTATGGTAGCTCGAGGCGATTTGGGCGTGGAATGCCCGATTCAAACGGTTCCGGGGTTGCAAAAACGTATTGTTAAGGCTTGTCGCAAATACGGACGTCCGGTTATTGTGGCAACTCAGATGTTGGAATCGATGATTGTTAATCCGACTCCGACCAGAGCTGAGGTTTCCGATGTGGCAACCGCGGTGTTTGACGGAGCGGATACGGTTATGCTTTCTGCCGAAACGGCGGCCGGAAGTTATCCGGCAGAAGCCGTTACCATGATGCACCATATTATTTCGGAAGTTGAGTCGGATAGTTCTTATTATTCGCGGGTACAGTATGATAAAGATTTATCCGATTGCGATGATATGGCAGATGCCATTACTTATGCGGCCAGTGAAATGATTGATATTTTGCCGAATATGGCGGCGGTGGTTACCTACAGTGCCAGCGGTTTTACCACACTTTCCATGGCCAGAGAACGTCCGAGTCGGCCGATTATAGCCATCACCTTAACCGAAGAAGTATCGCGTCGCCTGGGTATTGTTTGGGGTGTGAAGGCTTATGTTAATAAAAAAGTCTTTAAGAACTTTACCGAAATAGAAAAGACTGCCCGAGAAACGGTGAAAGCCGCAAAATTAGGTAAAAAAGGCGAGTATATTGTGGCAACGGCCGGATATCCTATCGGGGTGCAAGGCATGACCAATATGATTTATACCATACAACTTTAAGTGAGGGCCGGAAAATGCTGGAAATTTTTGCAATTATAGCCGTAGCG
>JAGDBT010000029.1 GCA_017958895.1 Alphaproteobacteria bacterium
TATCGCCGGACAGGCAAAGGCTCAGAATGTGATTTTTGGTTTTGGTGAATTGAATCCCTATGGCAAATATTTTACTGGCAAAAGTTATTTACAGAAAATTACTGCCGAGAATGGGGTGCCTATGTTTAATGTTACATTTGAACCGAAATGCCGCAACAACTGGCACATTCACCACAAAGGCGGACAAATTTTGCTCGTAACTGCAGGTCGTGGTTGGTATCAGGCTTGGGGCGAAGAACCTCGTGAACTCAAAGCCGGTGATGTTGTAAATATTCCGGCGGAAATCAAACATTGGCACGGTGCGGCAAAAGACAGTTGGTTTACGCATATTGCTGTAGAAGTACCATCAGAAGGTGGCTCTAACGAATGGCTTGAGCCTGTAACCGATGAAGAATATAACAAGTTGAAGTAAAGGAGAATATAATGAAGAAAATACTATCTATCATTTTAGCAGGATTAGCATTTTTTGGCATTTACAAAGCCACAGCGGAGGAAATTAACATGCCAGGTACAAAAGTATTAGTGGTTTATTTTTCAAGAACCGGCGAGCAATATAGTGTCGGCAACATTACTGAAGGCAATACGGCAATTATCGCCAAGATGATAGCTGATAAAACAAAAGGTGACTTGTTTGAAGTTAAGCTCAAAAATGATACATATCCGGCGGCTTATAAGGCTTTGACCGAAGTTGCGCTTTCCGAAAAGAAAGCAAACGCCAGACCGGAAATTGCTGAAAATGTAACAAATTTCGCTGATTATGATGTGGTGTTTATCGGTAGCCCAAACTGGTGGAGTGATATGCCGATGGCACTTTACACCTTTATGGAAGCAAACGATTGGAGCGGTAAAATTGTTGCGCCGTTTGTAACTCACGAGGGAAGCGGATTATCTTCAATTCCAAGCAAGATAAAAACAGCCACCGGAGCTGAAATGCTTGACGGCCTGGCAATTTACGGACACGTTGCGCAAAACGAACGCGAACAGGCAAAAGAAAATGTCTTAAACTGGCTCAATAAATTAGGATTTTAAATGAAGAAATATATACAACCTATACGTTTCTTAATACAAATCGGTTTTATGGCTGGACTGGTATTGCCCTTCCTGCCGATAGCAGACAATGTCGGGCAAAAGATTTGGATTTCAATTCTGTTTGTCGGCGTATTCTTTTGCGGTTGGATATGCCCGTTCGGCTCTTTGCAGGATTGGATTGGCTGGATAGCAAAAAAGATACATTTGCCGCGCTTTAAGTTGCCGGTAAAATATCAGCAATCTGTTCAGCTTTTGCGCTATTTCTTGTATGGCTTAAGCACCATGAATATTGTGTTTTATTTTTTGAACAGCCGTTTCTTTTTCTCGCACAGCGTTATGGTTGGGCTTTGGGATTGGATAAACGGCTCGGTTATGGTTGCTTTTTTGGCGGCATCATTATTTACCGATAGACCATTCTGCAATTATTTCTGCGTAAAGGGGGCATCTCTGGGTGTTTGGAGCGTTTTACGACCATTCGGAATTGCCCGAGATGAAAATAAGTGCATTCATTGCCACCTATGCGATAAAGTATGCCCGATGAACATACCGGTAGAAAGCACGAATTTTGTGCGCCATCCGAATTGCATCAACTGTATGCAATGTGTGAGCAACTGCCCGAAAGATTGTATCAAATTCAAATTGATGACATTAAAAAAGGAGATAATCAATGACACAAACTTATTTAACATTAAATAACGGATTGAAAATGCCGCAGTTTGGCTTAGGTGTCTATCTGGTTCCGGACGGTAAGGATACCATAGAAGCCTGCTTAAATGCTTTTAAGCTCGGTTATCGCCATATTGATACGGCACACGCTTATCAAAATGAACGAGGTGTAGGCGAAGCTGTCAAGCAAAGCGGTTTGAAACGTGATGAGATTTGGATTACCACTAAACTCTGGCCAAGTGAATATGGCGAAGGCAAGACTATAGAAGCCATTGATAAGATGCTTAAACGCTTGCAAACCGATTATATTGATTTATTGCTATTGCATCAGCAAGTCGGCGATTATATCGGTGCATGGAAAGATATGGAAAAAGCAGTTAAAGCCGGAAAAGTAAAATCCATCGGTATCAGTAATTTCAGTGAAAATTTGGAAGAATTGCTTTTCCATGCAACAATTAAGCCGGCGGCTATCCAAGTGGAATGTCATCCGTATTTTCCGCAGCATGAATTAAAAAAGCGTATGGCGGAATTCGGAACAATTTTGGAGAGTTGGTATCCGCTCGGACACGGCGATACAAAGCTGTTAAACGAGCCTGTTTTAAAAGCATTGGCAACAAAATACAATAAAACACCGGCACAAATTATTCTCCGTTGGCATATTGAAGAAGGAAACTCGGTATTTCCGAAGTCAACCAATCCGGCGCATATAAAAGAGAATTTTGACATTTTTGATTTTGCATTGACTGCCGAGGATATGCAAGAAATTGCCAAACTTGATAATGGTCAACGCTATTATAACGCCACATTAGAAGAGCAAAAACGCTTTTTGGGCTGGAAACCGGCAGACTAAAGGAAAAATACAATGAAAAAAGTAATCATTATCAACGGAAGCCCGAGAAAGAATTTTAATACGGCCAAAGTTTTAAAGGAAGCACAAAAAGGAGCAGAAGCCGCAGGTGCAGAGGTTGAATATTTTAATTTGGTTGATTTGAATTTCAAAGGCTGTATGAGTTGTTTTGCTTGCAAACGAAAAGGA
>JAGDBT010000030.1 GCA_017958895.1 Alphaproteobacteria bacterium
AGAGGCGGTCAGATTATGGAACGAAACCGTGGGACAAGATGTGGGATTCTATGATTTCTATCGTTCTCTGACGGCTTATCGCCAATCACTTTCTTCAGATGATACCTCTCTGGTTTTGTCTCCAGATTCGGATTTTCTGAAATATTTCAAAAACAGCAAAGGAATGAACTAAAACTATGAAAAAAATTGTTATTGTCGTTGTCTCGTTTTTTCTTTTGATAAACAAAACACAGGCGCAATCGGAACATCTTGAAGATGTTATTGCTGAGGTTAATCCGGCGGTTGTCAGTGTGATTGCGGACCGCGAAGATGAACAATCTTTGGGAGCGGGAATCATAATCAGTGATGACGGATATGCGGTTACCAACGCCCATGTTACGGAAGATGCCGACAAAATTACGGTGGTAACGATTGAAGATGAATCGTATGAGGCGGAATTGATCGGAACAGATGCGCAAACGGATATCTCGCTGCTTAAAATAAATCGTAATGAACCGTTTGTCAGCGCAAAATTTGCCGATTCCGAAGAGGTCAGAGTAGGTAATCCGGTGTTTGCCATCGGCAATCCGTTCGGTTTGGGAAACAGTGTTTCTTTGGGAATTATTTCAGCCAAAGAAAGAGATATCGAAAAAGGACCGTATGACAATTTTTTGCAAACCGATACGGCAATAAATCAGGGAAATTCCGGCGGACCTTTGTTCAACGATAAAGGGGAAATAGTCGGTTTGAATACGGCTATTTTTTCCACCGACGGCATGGATATGGGCGTAGGATTTGCCACCCCGTCTAATGTGGTGGCGTGGGTTGTTTCGGAGCTCAAAGAAAACGGCAAAGTTATTCGCGGTTGGTTGGGAATGAGTATTCAAAAATCCCGCAGTTCCGAAGCTGAACACAAAAACAAACTGCTCATCGCTTCAATGGCAGAAGATTCGCCGGCGGCTCAAGCCGGATTGAAGGTCGGTGATATTATAGAACGGGTCGGCGATATTCCGTTAAAAAATCCGCGCTATTTTTCTTATCGTGTATCGCAGATAAAACCTGGCGAAAAAATAGAAATTGAAGTTTTAAGAGATGGTAATTCCGAGCCGATAACGGTGGAAGTCGGTGAGAAAAAATTAAGCGAAACAGAGAAAACAAAAAAACAAAAAGGTTCATCTTTTATTCAGGCTTCAGATTTTCCGGAACTCGGTTTTAGCGCTTATTTTGATGAAAAAACACAGGAGTTTGTGGTGGTCGAAGTGCAAAAAGATTCCGAGGCCGAGGCCAAAGGAATTTTTGCCGGCGATCGTTTTAAGGGCGTCAACGGATATCGGGTGTTCGGTGAAGAAGATTTGAAAATCAGAATTAAACAGGCAGCCGATAAGGGCGAAATAACCTTGCAATTTATCGGGACCGAAACACTGGATACCATTGTTTTGAAACTGGAAAAAGTCGATGAGCAGAATTGATTTTTATCATTTGCAACGTCAGACTTTAGACGAGGTGTTGCCTAAATTATTGCTGAAAGCATACGGGGCGGGCAAAAATATAGTTGTCAAAATCGGCAATCCGGAGAGAGTGGAATTTATTAATTCTCTGTTATGGACTTTTAACGATGAAAGTTTTTTACCGCACGGAAGCAAAAAAGACGGCTTTGCTTCGGCACAACCGATATGGTTAACCTCGGAAGATGAAAATCCGAATGGTGCGAATTTTTTGTTTTTGGTCGACGGTGCCGCTTTGCCGGAAGAAGAATTAACTTATGAACGAATTTTTGATATTTTTGACGGTAATTCCGCGGAAGCGCTGCAACAGGCAAGGGAACTTTGGAAAAAATACAAAGATTCCGACAGTGAAGTTTATTATTGGCAACAAAATGCCAACGGCACATGGGAACAAAAAGCCTGAATACAGGGCATAATCGTTAAATAATCCTTGCGTATTGTCAAAAAAAAATTATCATCAATTATATAGAGTTACAAAGGATCTGAAACATGAATAATAAAGATTTGGATGTTGCAAAACAAACCATCGACCGCGAAATTGAAGCTCTGCGTTCAATGGAAAACGGTTTGGATGATACTTTATGTAAGGCGCTGGATATTATAGAAAAAAATAAGGGTCGAGTAATTGTAACCGGAATGGGAAAATCAGGGCATATCGGCAACAAGATTGCGGCAACTCTGGCGTCAACCGGCACGCCGGCTTTTTTTCTTCATCCCGGTGAGGCCAGTCACGGCGATATCGGTATGATTACTCAAGATGATGTGGTTTTGGCAATTTCAAACAGCGGTGAATCGCGGGAATTGTCGGATATTTTGCAATATTGTCGTCGTTTTTCCATTCCGCTTATCGGTATTACCAAAAACGCGGACAGCACTTTGGGCGAATTGAGCAATTTGGTGTTGAAATTGCCGGACAATCGGGAGGCATGCCCTTTGGGGTTGGCGCCTATGTCATCGACAACCGCAACTTTGGTGCTCGGCGATGTAATAGCCTCGGCACTTATGGTGCGCAAAGGCTTTACGGAAGAAGATTTTCAACTTCGTCATCCGGGCGGTAAATTGGGGTCAATCTTACGTCGTGTTTCCGATATTATGCATAAAGGTGATGAGATTCCTTTGGTCGGAGAAGATGCCATTATGCAAGATGCTTTAATTACCATGACCTCAAAATTGTTGGGGTGCGTCGGAATAGTTAATAAGCAGGGACAACTTGTAGGAATGATTACCGATGGTGATTTGCGCCGTTGGATGTCTCCGGAGTTAATAACCGAAAAAGTAACCAAGGTTATGACCAAAAATCCGCGTACAATCGGACCGGATATGTTGGTGGCCGAGGTGGTTAATGTGATGAACAACACGGGCAAGGGAATTACAAACATTTTTATTGTTGATGACAATAAAAAACCGTTGGGTATTGTTCATATTCATGACTGTTTGAGACTCGGAGTCAGCTGATAAATGTTCGATTCAAAAAAAATAGATAATTTTTTTGAAGAAGGTTCTTTGGCTTCCGGAAGGACAAGCGGAAAGTCAGGGCATATGGCTTTGCGACGAGCCATAAAATTGGGTTTTCCGTGCGTGGCGGCAGCGTTGCTGGGTTTAATGATTGTTTTTCCGAAAATCAAAAAAAGTGTTGATTTGCAAGATAATATTACCATTCCGCGCAAGAGCGAAATGGAAAAAATGCATATGGAAGAAACCGTATTCTACTCAACAGATAAAAAAAATCGGGTTAATAAGATTGTTGCCGATAGGGTTGATGAAGTTGAACCCGGTTCAAAAGTATTGAAAATAATAAATCCGAAAGGTTGGGTGCCGACCGATGACGGAAAGTTGGTTATTACGGCCGACAAAGGATATTTTGATCAGAATGCCTCGGTTTTGAAACTCAAAAAAAATGTTAAGGCCGTGTTGAATGAAAAAACAACAGTTACCACTGAAGAAGCCACCTATGACTTTAACAATGAAAGCGGTTTCGGAAGTCAAGATGTTAAAGCGGTGGGCGATTGGGGAATTATGGAAGCCGAAGGTTTTACTTTCAGTAAGGCGGCTTCGTTGTTGGTGCTGACAGGGTTTAATAAGGTTACAAACGAAAAAGGTGTGATATCGGCAGAAAAAGAAACCAGAATTTACCAAAAAGAAAATAAAACCGAATCTTACGGCAACGCCAGAGTTGAACAAAAGGGCGGCCACCTGACTGCCGATAAAATTGTTGCGTATTTTACCGATAAAGGTAAGAAAGAATTGTTGCGTGCGGAGGCTTATGGTAATGTGGTGGTAAAAACCGCCGATAAAACTGCCCGGGGAGCAAAAGGACAATATGTACCGAAAATAGGGGAAATCGTTTTGTACGGAAAAGATGACGGTGCGGGCAGAGCAGAAATTTCAAGTGCTGACGGAGTTGTTAGAGCTTATAAAATCGTCGGTTATCTTTCCGATGCCAAGAAAAAGGAATTGGTAAGAGCCGTAATTACGGGAAATGTTGAAATTGTTTCTCCGAAAGGTTCGGCATTCGGTGACAGAGGAGTTTACAACCTTGCGACCAATACAATTGAATTGTTTGACAATGTAAAAATTGTTCGGGAAGGAAATTTTATTTCGGGAGCGCATGCTGAAACAAATTTGCTCACCAAAATAAGCAAAATCGACGGCGATGGAAAAACCGGCGGCAGGATAAGCGGAACATTTTATAAAAAAGGAAAAAAGAATGAAAACAAAAGAAGATAGCGGCAAGGATGTTCTGGAAATTTTCAACATCGGAAAAAAATATAAAAAACGTCTGGTGTTGAAAAATGTGTCTTTGCATGTGAAAAAAGGTGAGGCAGTCGGTCTTTTGGGACCGAACGGTGCCGGAAAAACCACTTGTTTTTATTGCGTTACCGGCCTGATTACACCTGATTACGGCGATGTTTATATAAACGGCCAGGATATTACATTTTTGCCGATGTATAAACGTGCGCGTATGGGAATAGGTTATTTACCGCAGGAATCATCGATTTTCCGTACATTGAGTGTGGAAGATAATATTAAGGGTATTTTGGAGATAGTCTCGGACGATGAAAGTGAAAGGGAGAATACTTTGGAAGAATTGTTGAACGAGTTTTCCATAGCCCATTTACGTAAATCTCCGGCGCTTTCGCTTTCCGGCGGTGAAAGAAGACGATTGGAAATTGCCAGAGCCTTAGCTTGCAAACCGAGTTTTATTTTGTTGGATGAACCTTTGGCAGGTATTGACCCGATTGCGGTAAATGAAATCAGAACCCTGGTTTCGCAACTTAAAAACCGTGGGTTGGGGGTTTTAATTACCGACCATAATGTACGGGAAACCTTGGATATTATAGACAGAGCCTATATATTGCATTCCGGAACGGTTTTAATGGAAGGAACACCTGACGAAATTGTTAAAAACAGTGAAGTCAGAAAAGTTTATTTGGGTGATAATTTCTCTCTATAAGCAGATAAGAAATGTTTACTTTTGCTTAAAGTTGTTATACTATATAAAGTGAACGAAAAAAGGCGATAGTGCCATAATAATTAACAAAAGAGGTAAATTATGAATATTACATTATCAGGCAAACAGGTAGATATCAGCGACAGATTGCGTAAACGCGTTGAAGAAAGTGTGGAAGCATCTGTGAATAAATATTTTAACGCTCCTATCGGTTGCAGTGTTTATTTTTCTAAAGACGGAGAAGATTTTAAGGCGGAAGTAACCGTACACCCGGCAAAAAATATTGTGTTGAAAGGTTCGGGAGTCGGCGCAGATCCTTATACCGCTTTTGATAATGCTAATGAACATATTGCTACGCGCTTGCGTCGTCAAAAAACCAAACTCAATGACCATAAAGGAAAAACCGGTATTGTAGAAATGGCTCACGAGGCTGTTTTCCCGCTGACGGAAACCGAAGATGAAATGAGTATTGATGAAAATGCACCGTTGACTATTGCCGAAACCGATGCCAATATTAAGGTTTGCACGGTAAGCGAAGCGGTTATGTATATGGATTTGGTTGATGAATGCGCTTTGATGTTCCGCAACAGCGCAAACAATCGTATCAGTATGGTATATCGCCGCAAAGACGGCAATATCGGTTGGGTAGAGCCGGCAGAATAAATCGTGTGAAACCAGAAAAGGTTAAAGCTTATGCAAATTTCCGATATTTTACTTGAGGAGATGATTTTTCCTGAGTTTCAGGCAGATGATAAAAGGCAGTTGCTTGAAAAGATATCCGAAGCGGTGGCTCAAAAAACCAAATTGGATAAAAGTGCGGTTTTTGAAGCTCTTTTGGAACGGGAGAATCTCGGTTCTACGGGATATGGTAACGGGGTAGCTTTTCCGCATGCCCGTTTGGCGGATATGAATAAGGTAATTACCTTTTTTATTCGCCTCAGCGAACCGATTGATTATGATGCTATTGACGGCAAACCGGTTGATCTTTTGGCTTTGTTGATTTCTTCGGAAAACAGCGGGGACGATCATTTGCAAGCCTTGTCAGCCTATTCTCGGAGTTTAAAAAGAGAAGAGGTGTGCAAGGCAGTTCGTGCCGCCAGAAGTGCACACGAAATTATGTTGGCATTGCAATAACCAATGACCTGTAAAAAATGCCGGATTTCAATCCGGCATTTTTTTTGTTTTTTAAGCTGATTTCTTCACGACCGGTTTAGCTTTAACCAATTTAGGTTTGGTCTCGCCGTTAACAACCTTTTCATCGATAATTATTTCGGTAACATCTTTTTTATCCGGCAGTTCGTACATCCATTCCATTAAGATTTCTTCCATAATGGCGCGCAAACCTCGGGCTCCCGTTTTGCGATCAATTGCTAATTTAGCCACAGCTCGCAAAGCCTCGTCAGTCATGGTCAATTTGACATTATCCATATTGAATAAAGAGGTATATTGGCTTACCAAAGCATTTTTCGGTTCGGTCAGAACGGAAATTAAGGCTTTTTCATCCAAGTCGTCCAAAGTGGCTATAACCGGCATACGACCGGCAAATTCCGGTATTAAACCGTATTTAATCAAATCTTCCGGTCTGACTTCTTTTAAGATCTGCCCGACGGTTTTTTCATCTTTTACGACATTGGCGCCGAAACCGATTGAGTTACTGCTTTCCGTGCCGTGTTTTTCAATAATTTTTTCCAAACCGGCAAAAGCCCCGCCGCAAATAAATAAAATGTTGGTAGTATCAACATGCAAGAATTCCTGTTGCGGATGTTTGCGCCCGCCTTGCGGAGGAACATTGGCAACTGTACCTTCAACAATCTTTAACAGTGCTTGCTGAACACCTTCGCCGGAAACATCACGGGTAATGGACGGGCCGTCATTTTTGCGGGATAT
>JAGDBT010000031.1 GCA_017958895.1 Alphaproteobacteria bacterium
GAAATGGTTTCTTTGACGGCTGTTGAACAGGAACTTGATTTATTGTATCCTGATGCCAAACAGGGAGTTTTGGCCGTGGCAGATGAGAAGAAAGGCGAAAAGTTGATTTTGATTACTTCTGCGGAAAAGGCTACAATTGCGGATATTCAACAGTATTTACGTTCGCGCGGTTTGAGCGATTTGTGGTTTCCGAAAGAAGTTGTTTATATCAAAAACCCGCCTCTGTTGGGAAGCGGGAAATTTGACTACCAATCGGCCGAAAAACTTTACATATCGTCGGTAGATAAAATGTAACAAAAATTTACGAATGATCCAAGAACGAACGTAATTTTTTGGAACGGCTCGGATGTTTAAGTTTGCGCAAGGCTTTTGCCTCAATTTGCCGAATACGTTCACGAGTTACATTGAACTGTTATCCAACTTCCTCTAAGGTATGGTCCGTATTCATACCGATACCGAAACGCATACGCAACACGCGTTCTTCACGAGGAGTAAGTGAAGACAATATCTTGGTGCAAGTTTCTTTCAAATTGGTATGAATGGCCATATCTAAAGGCTGCAATGCACTCTCGTCGGCAATAAAATCACCCAAAGATGAATCTTCTTCATCACCGACCGGAGCTTCCAAGCTTACAGGCTCTTTGGCAATTTTCATAACTTTGCGGATTTTATCGAGAGGCATGGATAACCGTTTGGCTAATTCCTCAGGCACCGGTTCGCGTCCCATCTCGGAAAGCATTTGACGAGAGGTGCGTACCAGTTTGTTTATGGTTTCAATCATATGAACCGGAATACGAATGGTACGAGCCTGATCGGCAATTGAACGCGTTATGGCCTGACGTATCCACCAGGTTGCATAAGTTGAGAATTTATAGCCGCGACGATATTCAAACTTATCAACGGCTTTCATAAGACCTATATTGCCTTCCTGTATTAAATCCAAGAATTGCATACCGCGGTTGGTGTATTTTTTCGCTATGGAAATTACCAAACGCAAGTTCGCCTCAATCATTTCTTTTTTGGCGCGTTCGGCTTCACGTTCACCTTTTTTGATGGTTTCTACCATTTTGCGATATTCGCTTATCGGTAAGTCGCATTCTTTTGCCATTTGCGTAATGCTGTCGCGAATTTCCGTTACTTCATCTTTATACTTATCTAAAAAGGCCACCCAATGTTTATCTTTTTTGCGTGATATCTTATCCAACCAGTTAGGGTCAAGTTCGGATTTTTGATAAACCTCAAGAAAATCTTCACGTTTAATTTTGCAGTTTGTGGCATAACGCAGCAATTTTCCTTCTTGTGTCATCAAATGGTTGTTCATATCATTGAGTTGTTCCACCAGTTGTTCAACACGTGTGCTGTTAAGGTGAACGGAGCTTATCAGTTCTACAAGCTCTTTCTTTAATTTCAGATATCTTTTTTCCGTTGCGGATATAATTTTGCGTCCGGAAAGAATGGCCGCCATACGTTGGCTCTGAATTTTTTTCAAATTATCGTAATAGCCGGAGATTTTATTTAAGGTTTCCAGAACAGGTTGAAGAAGCATATTTTCCATGGCTGATACGGAAGTGGAATTATGCATTCCGCCTTCACCTTCATCATCGTCTTCAGAAGCACTTTCTTCTTCATCCATAGGGGTTTCGTCATCATCCTCTTCTTCTTCGTCAATCTCATCTTCAACGGCGGAATCGATATCTATATCATTTTCCAAATCAACATCAATGTCATCAAGATTTTTTTCATCCAGTTCTTTGGTAACTTTATCCAAATCATCAACGGAAGTTTCATTGTCATCATAGACCATGGCTTCGGAATCATCACCGTACATAACTTCCAAATCAACGACATCACGAAGCTGTAATTCGCCTTTTTCCAACTGGTCACGCCATTCAGAGATGGCTTTAATGGTCATAGGACTCTCGCATAAACCGCTTATCATTACTGTTTTACCGGCCTCTATACGTTTAGAAATTGCTATTTCGCCTTCACGAGAAAGAAGTTCAACCAAGCCCATCTCTTTAAGATACATTCTGACCGGATCATCAGAATGTCCGACATCTTTCGAGTCAATATTACCGACGTTTTCGTCATCTTCGTTTTCTTCTTCATAATCGTATTCATCGGAAGACTCGTTCTCGTCGTCGCTTATTTCGCTATCCGAGGTTATGGTTATTCCCATTTCTGATATATTAGACATGATGTCTTCCAGTTTTTCGGAAGACAGTTTTTCCGGCGGAAGAACTTTATTCAAGTCCTCCATGGTGATATATCCAAGTTTTTTTCCTTTGGCAATTAAGCGTTTGACAGCAGCGGCAGCCGCATCTAACATGGCATCATCATTGCCGTCGTTTTCATAAAGGTCCTGATTATTTTTATCTGACATAACGTTCCTTAAAATCGATTTATAATCTCTAAAGAGATTACATATTTTGCTAGCGCTAATATAATTAGTTAATTTTTTGTGGTTTGTCAATAAGCAGTTGTAATAAATTGCATATTATTTTTGCAATTTTTCAATCTTCGGCCAAAAGACGATTGCGTTCGCCTATAAAGTTTATATATTTTTTGTTGAGTTCTTCAGCGTTTTCCGGCTGTTTTTTCATTAAAGTAATACATTCTTTTATATCATTATCAAGTTGTTTTAACAATATTTCTTTTAGTCCGTTACTGATTTCCGAACGAATTTCTTCAAAGGTTATATTTTGGGTTTTATACATATTGATTTCCCAAAAAGAGGATAATTCTTTAGGAAAGTTCAAATTTAATTTCTCCCACAACATTTCCTGATCCAAATTTTTTTCTTCGCGATTGATTTCCATGATTTCGTATAATATTTTTGCCTCGGTTGAGTTGCCTAAATCAAATGAAGACAGCTGTTCTTCATATTTTGCTATCAAATCGGGATATATAATCATGGCCGAGATTATTTTTCTTAAAAAAGTATCCGCAAGAGGCGGTTTCTTTATAAAATTATTGCCTTTGGAGGTGTTTTCTTTTTTTCTGGCGGGAGTGGAAACGTTTTTATAAAGCGAACCTTTTCCGAAGGTGTAATAAATTCGGTTCTTCATCTCTTGAGCATAATAAGCACGAATTTGCTGATTTTTTATTTTAGCCACTTCTTCCATGGTTTCTTTTTCAATCAGGGCTTTTTGCTCGGGAGTTGCGTCATTTTTGTTCATTTTGCATTTATGCCACAAAATATCTACCAAAGGTTTGGCTTTTTGCAAATATTGTTCAAAGACGGCAGGGCCTAAGGTATGCAAGAGTTCATCGGGATCTTTTTTCTCTTTCAAAAAGATATAATTAACCGAATATCCGGGGCGGAGTATAGGCAGAACTCTGTCAATTGAACGAATGGCGGCTTTAATGCCGGCCGTATCGCCGTCAAAGCAAAGAGTAGGCGTGTTACACACTTTCCAGGCTTCAATAATTTGTTCTTCGGTTAAAGCGGTTCCCAAAGGTGCAACCGCATAATTGAAACCGAAACAATCCAAAGCAATCACATCCATATAGCCTTCGCAGATAATCAATCTTTTTTGGGCGTAAGCGGAGTCACGGGCCTGATTGAGATTATACAAGATACGACGTTTGTTGAATATGGGGGTTTCAGGAGAATTCAGATATTTCGGCTGTCCGTCGGTTAATATTCTTCCCCCGAAAGCGATAATATTATTTTGCTTATCACAAATCGGAATCATTACCCGATCACGAAAAAAGTCATGTGAGTTTTTGTTTTTATCTTCGGGAATGGCAATCAAACCTAAATCCGCCATATCTCGCTCGGATATTCCTTTGGAAGCGAGTAGGGCTTTTAAGCCGTTATTATCAGGAGCATAGCCGAGGCGAAATTTTTTTATGTTTTCCGGAGATAAACCGCGCTTTTCACGAAAATATTTCAGTCCTTTGCTGCCGATTGGCATATACAGGTTTTTTTCAAAATATTCGCAGGCTATATTCATAATCTCATAGAGAGATTTGCGACGCAATACGGCTTCTTGGTTTTCCTTAGACAGTGCGGGTAATTCCATATTAACCCGCGCAGCCAACTTTTTAACAGCCTCGATAAAGGGTAATCCTTCCGAATCCATTAAAAATTTAACGATGTCTCCGTGAGCACCGCAACCGAAACAATGGTAAAAACCTTTGCTTTCATTGATGGTAAAGGACGGAGTTTTTTCCTGATGAAAAGGGCATAAACCCAGATATTCGCGGCCGTGCTTTACAAGCTTTACCTTTTCTCCGATAATTTCCGCAATCGGAATTCGGCTACGCAATTCATCAAGAAATTTTTGTAAATCGTCCATATTATTCCCGAATTAGGCTAAAAGCTGTTTAATTACCGCCGAGGCTGCGCCGAAATCCATCTGTCCGGCATATTGTGCTTTTAAGGCGGCCATAACTTTTCCCATATCTTTAATGCCGGCGGCTCCGGTGTCGGCAATAGCTTTTTGAATAACCGCTTTCATTTCATCGGCATTTAATTGTTTTGGCAAGAAGCGCGATATAACGTCAATTTCTCCCTGTTCCTTGTCAGCCAAGTCCTGCCGGTTTCCTTCTTTATATATTTGAATTGATTCTTTGCGTTGTTTTATCATGGTTTGCATCATTGCCAACAAATCGGCATCGCTGGCTTGTGCCAAGCCTTTCCCGCGGGCTTCCACATCTTTTTCTTTTTGCCCGGCAATAATCAGACGCACGGCGTTAACAGTTTGAATGTCTCTTGACTTCATAGCTTCTTTCAAACAATTCTGTAATTCTTCTCGTAACATAAAAAACTCCTTAATTTAATCTTCCATAGATAATTTGACATTTGTAGTCTCAGACCACTTTGCATCGGCATTAATGTTAAACAATACACTGAAGCCGGGTTGCAAAAGTTGTTGAGGTAATTGTTCCGATATTTCGGCTTCTGTTTGACCGTCGGTATTTATAAAAGTAACCTTAATCGGTAAAAGTTTAACCCGATAATTTCCTTCGTTATATATTCGTCCGCTGACTAAAACCTTATTTTCGCCAATCTGATGAATTTGCACATCGCGAAAAATAATGTCTTTGCCCTTATAAACACTTTCAATTCCCCAAAAATCATAAATTTTTTGCATATTGGGAAGGCGATTTACAATATCATAGCGATGTTTATATAAAATTATGACCCCCAAGGCAATGATAAGCAGCAGAATTAAAGCTATCTGTGCTGTTGAAGATAACCAATTGGAAAAACTGTGCTTTATACGTTGTCCCACGCTCATTTGTTTGACTTCACCGTTATCGGCAAAAAGATTTTTTGTGCCCTGAGAAAGACGGTTGAGCATTTCATTGACTTCTTCTTTTTTTCTTTGGCTTTCCAAATCATCAACAGATATTTGGGCTTGAGGAGAATTTTCAATTTCCGCTTCTGAAACATCTTGCGGAAAGACTCGCCAAATTTCTCCACACTCGGCGCATTTGAATTTTTTACCGTTTTCCGGAATTTTATCTTCGGAAATGTTATATACGGAATGGCACTTCGGACAACTTATTAACATATTAACCTCTTTTTTTTTCACTATATTCTAAAAATATTGATAAGCAATTAAAAAAAATATTTTATTAAACGGATTATTGTTGTATCATCTTGCTCAGAGTAAAAACAGGAGGCAGAATGAGTGTTCAATCAATTGATCCGGATTTTCCGATTATAGATATGCAGAATGTTGCCGTAGGTTATGACGGCAGAGATATTCTGAGTAATGTTCAACTTTCGTTAACCCCGGGTTCGTTTACCTTTGTTACCGGAAAGAGCGGTGCGGGAAAAACCACATTGCTCAGTATGCTTTATTTAATAAAAAAACCAAGCAGGGGAATTTTAAAGGTATTCGGTAATAATATCAATTTTTCCAACCGCGAAAGTTTGGCCCTGATGCGGCAAAGAATAGGGGTTGTATTTCAAGATTTCCGTCTTTTGGACCATTTAAGCGTTTACGATAATATTGCCTTACCGCTCCGGGTAAGAGGTATGAATGAGGAAGATATTTATAAGCGCGTGGTTGAATTGCTCAGATGGATTGAATTACACAAGAGCATATATAAAACATGTAACACTCTTTCCGGTGGTGAAAAGCAACGTATCGCCATTGCCAGAGCGGTAATTAATCGTCCGGATATTTTATTTGCCGATGAGCCGACCGGAAGCGTTGATTCCGAGATAGCCGACAAACTTATGCGCTTGTTTGTGGAACTCAACAGAGTCGGCACAACGGTTGTTATTGCCACTCACAATGAACAACTTACTTCAACCTATAATTTTCAGAGGATAGATTTAGCCGGCGGAACAGCTAAATTATATCCGGCATTGCAACATATTTAACGGAGTTTGATATGAACAGAGAATTGATGCGTAAAAATGAAATTCCTACAGAGGATGAAGATACCTCGTTATTTATGTATGTTTTGTCGTCGATATATATGTATCTGTTTGTGGTTGTTTTGGCTATGGTTATGGCCATAAATACCATGGTGGTTAATTGGGAAAAAGATATTACCGGTTCAATAACGGTACAGATTATTCCGGTTGAAAATGAAAATAAACGTATAGATACGGAAAAGACGCAAGAGCAACTGAACAGAGTTTTGCAGTTTATGGAAAATGTTTCGGGTGTTAAAAATGTTCAACTTTTGGATTCTAAAGCCATAGAGAAATTGATGACGCCGTGGTTGGGTAATAAGGTTGATGTGAATGCGTTGCCTATTCCTCAGCTTTTGGATATCCAACTTAAAAATGATGCCAATATCAACTATGATGAGCTTACAATAGGTTTGCATAAAATAACTCCGAATGCTTCAATAGATAATCACCGTTTATGGCTTAATCGTCTTTTGAAGTTTGCTTCGTCATTAAAAACTTTAGCCTTATCGGTTTTGTTTATGGTGGTTGTTATTTGTGCTTTTTCCATTTATTATTCCGCCCGCACCAGTTTGGGAATCAATATGAATACCATTGAAATTCTGCATATTATGGGTGCGCAAGATGATTATATAGCCAGACAATATGCCAGAAGTTATGCAAAAATCGGCTTTTTCTCCGGAGTAATAGGATTGATGTTTGCCATACCGAGCATAATATTGGTCAGAAAATACGGTATTTCAACCGGTAGCGGCTTGTTGAACGGAGCAGGATTGAGCGGATTCCATTGGTTTATTATGATGACCACCCCGGTTTTATCGTTAGGATATTCACTAATAACGGCTTATTATACGGTTCGTAAATCATTGGAGAAAATGTGCTGATGATGTCAGGCAAGGCCAAAAAAATTATTGTTGCGGCTGTTATTGCCGACGTGTTTTTTTGGGCCTGGTTTGCGGGATTTGTTTGGTTCAGCATAATAATCAACGGCTACGGAATACAAGAAAATGTTAAAACCGAAGCGGTGGTTGTATTGACCGGCGGTAAAAATCGGGTATCAGAGGCGGTGAAAATCTTGAATAATAATTTAGCGGATAAGCTTTTTATTTCCGGTGTTTCAAATAAGGTATCCATAAATAATATCGAAAATACCATCGGGGCAAAAATACTTTATCCCGAACGCACATATTTGGGATATAAAGCCAAAAACACCATTCAGAATGCCGAAGAAGTGGCGGATTGGTTGCAAAGAAACCATATAACTTCCGTCAGACTGGTTACTTCAAATTACCATATACCGAGAAGTATTGCTGAACTTTCGGCATATAAATTGCCGTTGACCGTAATTCCGCATCCGGTTTATTCCGATAAAATAGCCAAGGATTGGTGGAAGTCGTGGGCGACATTCAAGTTTATTGCTAACGAATATAATAAATATTTGGTTGTTTGTTTGCGTAATTTTTTTAATTTCAGGAGATGAAAATGATTTACATCAGATCATTATTAACTAATGTGTTTTTCTTTGCGACCTTAGGTTTGGGATGCGTGTTGGAACTTGTTGTGGCGCTGTTCCCGCAAAAAGTTACGATTTTCTTTTGGGATAAAATGGTTATGCCGGTGGCATTGTTCTGGATTCATTTTTTTGCCGGCTTAAAATTTGAAGTTCGCGGCGCGGAAAATATTTTGCCTAAAAATGCGCTTTATGCCTGTAAACACGAATCGGCTTTGGAAACATACAGTTTTACGAGTTTGGTGCCGACGATAACTTATATCTTAAAAAAGGAATTGGCGTTTATGCCGTTTTTCGGATGGACGCAATATTTTTACGGCATGATTCCGGTAGATCGCAAGGGTGGGGCAAGTGCCATGAAGCATATGCTTGCGGAAGTTCGCAAAAAAACGGATACCGGCAGACCGGTGGTTATTTTTCCGGAAGGAACACGTTGCCGTCCGGGAACTACCAAAGGTTATAAATCAGGGATTATGTTTTTGGCGGAAAATCTTAATCTGCCTGTAATTCCGGTGGCGGTGAATACCGGATTGTTCTGGGCTAAAGATTCATTTTTACGTTATCCGGGAACGGCGGTTTTTGAATTTCTTCCGGCTATGAGCGTTAAGGGTAAAACCAAAGAGGAATTTATGTCGGAACTGCAAAATGTTATAGAAAGCAAATGTGCGGAACTAAATCGCGAAGCAGTGGAAAAATATCCTTATATAGCGCACAATTTGGTAAAGGAAGATAAATAAATGCGGAAAATCTGGAAGGCATTTCTTTCTTTATGCACAATTGTCGGAATAGTGTTTTTTGCCGGTTTGCTGATTTTTTTGGCACTCGGTATATACAATAGTCGCAATACGAGTTTGTCTGACCATACCTATTTAGTGGTCGATTTCAGTCGTAAATTTGCCGAAACATCTTCTACTGATTTGATAGATGATATATTGGGTGAGCAAAAAACATCCGTTTATGATTTGGTGAGGATGATTGAAGTTGCCGCCATAGACCCACGTATAGACGGTTTGGTAGCTCGTTTGAACTCAACCTCTCTGGATTTGGCACAAGTTCAGGATATTGCCCGTGCCGTAAATGTTTTCAAAAGCTCAGGTAAAAAAACTTTGGCTTATTCTTCGGGATTCGGGCCGTTCGGACAAGGTAATCGTGAATATTATTTAGCCACTTTCTTTGAGAAAATTTACATGCAACCGCATACTTATATGGGGATTACCGGAATTAATGTAGAGATTCCTTTTTTCCGTAAATTGTTGGATAAAATCGGGGTGGAAGCGGAATTTTATGCTCGAGAAGAATATAAAACGGCAATGATGTCATTTACGGAAGATAAAATACCTGAAACCTATAAAAAGGAAATGACCGGTCTGGCACAGAATTTATTTGATTTGATGAAGGTTGATATTGTTTATAATCGCTCGTTAAACATAAATTTTGATGAAGTTGTGAATAATGCTCCCGTAAGTGCCGAAGATGCGGTAAAAATAGGCTTGATTGACGGAGTTATGTATGCGCCGGAAGTTGAACAACAGATGAAAGATGAGGGAGTAAAGAATTTTATACAAGCCGAAGATTATATGGCATATCTTGTGCCGAATTCCGGAAATTTGCCGGTTATAGCCATATTGAATTTGGACGGTATAATAAATGACGGAGAATCCGGAAACGATATAGATGGTGAATTTACAATCGGCAGTGACAGCGTTTTGGCAGATTTGAATGTTATCGCGGAGATTAAAGATTTGAAAGCGGTGGTTGTGCGCATAAACAGTCCGGGTGGCAGTTATAATGCGGCAGATGAAATTTATTTTGCTTTGCAGAAATTGAAAAAAGATAAAAATATACCGATTGTGGTTTCGCAGTCGGGGTATGCCGCATCCGGCGGATATTTTATTTCTTTGGCCGGCGATAAAATAATTGCCGAACCGACAACAATTCCCGGTTCGATAGGAGTGTTGGGCGGAAAGTTTGTGTTAGCCGATTTGTGGAAAAAACTTGATGTGGAATGGGCTGATATAAAAGTAGGTGAAAATGCCGATATTTTAAGCTTTAATAAGCCTTTTTCCGAAAAAGAAAAAGCCGTATTCAATCGTTCGTTAGATGAAGTGTATGCGGATTTTAAGGCAAAGGTTGCGGAAAATCGCCATCTTACGAGAAATATTGATGAGGTGGCAAAAGGAAAAGTGTGGACTGGAGCGCAAGCTTTTGAGTTAGGGCTTATTGATATGTTGGGCGGTTTTGATGAAGCAATATTTGAAGCAAAAAAATTGGC
>JAGDBT010000032.1 GCA_017958895.1 Alphaproteobacteria bacterium
GTTGGTTATAACCGATGAATTGTGGAATGAATATCAGGCAGCATCTGATGCTGTTGAACTCTAATTTTTAATTATATGAGGTGATAAGGTAAAATGGAAAATTTTGATAATATGCCGAGACCTGAAATTGTAGCCGTTGCGGATGCAGTTGCCAGAGAAAAAAATATTGATAAGGAAGATGTGTTTGTGGCAATGGAAGTTGCCATTCAAAAGGCCGGACGTACAAAATACGGTTTTGAACACGATATCAGAGCCAATATTGACCGCAAAACCGGTGCGATTGCACTGTCACGTTATCGTGAAGTGGTGGCCAATGATGCCGTGATTGAAAACGAAGCCGCGCAAATTCCGCTTAAAGATGCCAAAGCCTATGATAAAAAGCTGAAAGTAGGCGATTTTATCATTGATCCGCTGCCGCCGATTGATTTCGGTCGTATTGCGGCGCAAACCGCTAAGCAAGTGATTATGCAAAAGGTTCGCGAGGCCGAGCGCAATAAACAATATGAAGAATATAAAGAAAAAATCGGCACAATTATCAACGGTACGGTTAAAAGAATTGAGTTCGGTAATATTGTTTTGGATATCGGCAAAACCGAGGCTGTTTTGCGCCATGATGAAGTTATTCCGAGAGAAAAATTCAAAAACGGCGACCGCGTTCGCGCTTATGTTTTAGATGTGCGTCGTGAAGTTAAAGGTCCGCAGATTTTCTTATCACGTACTTGTCCGGAATTTATGGCTAAATTGTTCACTCAGGAAGTGCCGGAAATTTATGACGGCGTTGTGCAGATTATGGGTGTGGCTCGTGATCCGGGTTCTAAGGCTAAAATTGCCGTTAAAGCTAATGACAAAACTATTGATCCGGTCGGTGCTTGCGTTGGTTTGCGCGGTATTCGTGTTCAGGCTGTGGTTACGGAATTGCAGGGCGAGAAAATCGATATTGTTCCGTATTCCGAAGATAAGGCTCAATACATTGTAAGCGCTTTGGCTCCGGCTGAAGTTACCAAGGTGGTTTTGGATGAAGAAAACGGACGTATTGAAGTTGTGGTTGCCGAAGATCAATTATCATTGGCCATCGGTCGCCGCGGTCAGAATGTTAAACTGGCTTCACAGTTGCTGGGCGCCAATATCGACGTTTTGACCGAAGAACAGGAACAAGAACGTCGTGCCAATGAAAATAAGGTTCGCACTCAACGCTTTATGGAAGCTTTGGATGTTGATGACATGATTGCTCACTTGTTGGTTGCCGAAGGCTTTTCTACGGTTGATGAAGTGGCTTATGTTGATCAGAAAGAACTTTCGGAAATTGAGGGCTTTGATGAAGATGTGG
The DNA here is from genome assembly GCA_017958895.1 of Alphaproteobacteria bacterium. Classification (GTDB taxonomy): domain Bacteria; phylum Pseudomonadota; class Alphaproteobacteria; order RF32; family CAG-239; genus RUG410. The sequence goes on from JAGDBT010000032.1 coordinate 1,328, forward strand.
CCGCCGAATTGCAAAATCGTGCTTTGGAATTTATTGCCAACCGCAATAAGGAATTCGCCGCCAAGAGTAAGAAACTCAAAATTGATGAGAGTTTGAAACAAGTTAACGGTTTGGATCAGGATATGATTATCGCTTTGGCGGAAAAAGGCGTTAAGAATATTGATGATTTGGCCGATTTGGCTGCCGATGAATTGATTGAAATTTTGGGCGAGGATACAATTTCCGAAACCGAGGCTAATGAAATCATTATGTCGGCTCGTGAACATTGGTTTACGGAAGATAACAAATAAACTTTTCGGAGTGAAAATGGCTCAAGAGTCGGAAAATAGAAGATGCGTGCTGACCGGTGAAGTAAAACCGAAAACGGATTTGCTGCGCTTTGTACTGCTTGAAGACGGCACGGTTATTCCGGACTTTAATAAAAAAGTTGCCGGACACGGCTTTTATATTTCCAACTCTCAGAAGCTGCTTAAAGGTCTGACGGTAAAAAATCCGCTTAATAAAATTTTGCATACCAATACGGTTATATCCGCAGATTTGCCGCAAATGGTGGAGCAAATATTGTATAAGAAGGGTTTGGAAGCCGTAAATCTGGCTCGCAAAGCCGGGGATTTGGTTTGCGGATTTGAAAAAATCAAAGACCTGATTGCCAAAGATAAGGCCGCCTTGGTGATTGAGGCCGCCGATGCCGGCGATGACGGACGGCAAAAAATAGCAGCAATGGCTAAAAACTTGGAAAAATTTACAATTTATGATGTTGCAACTTTAAGTAAGGCGCTGAATCGTGAAAATACGGTTTATTTGGCGGTTAAAAAAAGCCCGATAAGTCGGTTGGTCAGCGAAGCTTTTAAGCGATATCAGAATTTTTTGACTGAATAATGGAGAAGAAAGTATAATGACGGAAGAGAGTGCAAAGGGAAAATTGACATTGTCGAAAAAATCTACCCTCACTTTGAAAAATGTAAATAAACCGGCCGCTCCGGAAGGTAAAAAAGTGGTGCAGGTTGAAGTGCGCAAAAAACGCATTATCAATCCGACAACCCAACCTGCCGCGCCGAAAGTTGAAATAGATGAAGCAACTGCTCAAAAGCTTAAACTTTTGGAAAAAGCCAAAGAGTATGAAGCTAAGAGAAAGCAGGAAGAAGAAGCCAAGGAAACACAGCGCAAAAAGAAACAGGCTCAAAAGTCTGAGGAAGATGCCAAAAAACGTTTAGAAGCAGAAGCTAAATAAAAACGTTTAGCCGAAGAAGCGGAAAAAGCCAAAAAAGAAGAAAAGGCTAAAAAAGCTAAGAAGGCGGAAGAAGAGGAAAAGAAAAAAGCCGCCGAAGAAGCTCAAAAGCAAGCATCTGAGGAAAAGGCTTTGGTTAAGAGCGATAACGGTTCTATAGTTTCTGATCATAAATCGAAAAAGTCAAAAGATTATGATGAAGACGAGGATGATGAAGACGAAGAATATTACAAAAAAGGCAAAAAATCTTCTCCGGTTGCCGAAAGACACGTTCTCACTCGCGAAGAAACTTTTGAACAGGAACGTAAAAAAATTCAAAAACGCAGTTTTGAACCGCAACGTCGCAATAACAAGATAAATGTTAACAGTTATATGGTCGGCGGTGATGATGAAGATGATGATTACGGTTATTCCGCACCGCATCGTCGCTTTAAGAAAAAACAACCAAAACCGGTTCAACAGGTTCAAGCTCCGCAAGAAAAGGTAATAAAAGAAGTGGTTATTCCGGAAGTCATTACGGTTCAGGAATTAGCCAATCGTATGGCGGAAAAGAGTACGGATGTTATTAAAAAATTAATGTCCATGGGGGTAATGGCTACAATAAATCAGGCAATTGATGCCGATACGGCGCAAATTATCGTTGAAGATATGGGACATAAAGCCAAACGTGTGGCCGACAGCGATGTTGAGGAAGGTTTAACCGGACCGGAAGATACGGCAGAGGATTTATTGCCTCGTGCGCCGATTGTTACGGTTATGGGACACGTTGACCATGGTAAAACCTCACTTTTGGACGCTTTGCGCGAAACCAATGTGGTGGCAAAAGAAGCCGGCGGCATTACACAACATATCGGTGCTTACCAGATTACGGTTGCCAGCGGTGATAAAATAACCTTTATTGATACGCCGGGACATGAAGCTTTTTCCGAAATGCGAGCTCGCGGTGCGCAAGTTACGGATATTGTGGTATTGGTAGTGGCCGCCAATGACGGCATAATGCCGCAAACCGTTGAAGCTATCCGTCATGCCCAAGCGGCTGGAGTGCCGATTGTGGTGGCTATTAACAAGATTGATTTGCCGGGTGCCGATCCGATGAGAGTTAAAACCGAATTATTGCAATACGGTATAGGTGTTGAAGAAATGGGCGGTGAATGTCTGTGTGCGGAAATTTCAGCCAAAAAACGTATCAATATAGATAAATTGGTTGAGGCAATTTTATTGCAGGCCGAAATGCTGGATTTGAA
>JAGDBT010000033.1 GCA_017958895.1 Alphaproteobacteria bacterium
CCGATTTTTATAGCCGACGGTTCCAGACGTCGCGCCGAATTTGCCTTTCTGTTTCGCAAAGGTACTCTTTCAATGGGTTTTAATGCCGCCTCCAGCCATGAACTTATCGATATCGATTATTGCTGTTCTCTGACTGAAAAAATCAATAACAACCTCTCTAAAATCAAACAATTTCTGCAAAAAATTTGCTTAATAAAAATTAACCGAAAAATAAAAAACAAAATACAAACCGACAATATATCCTCCGGCAAAATTTTTATCACTCAAGCCGCCAATGGACTTGATCTTTTGTTGGAAATCGAGCAACCGCTGTCTTTGGAGCATCGCTTGGAAACCGGAGATTTTATTCGTGAAAATCCCGATATTGTCAGAATCTCCGTTTCTTCCGCAAATAATTTGCCGGAAACCATAGTTGAAAATACCAAACCTTATATTGATATTTGCGGTTACAGCGTGTTCATTCCCGCCGGCACTTTTTTGCAAGCCAGCAACGAATCTCAAAATGCTTTGATTTTTTTGGTGAAAAGCTACCTCGGAGATACAAAAGGCAATATCGCCGATTTATTCTGCGGCATAGGAACATTTTCCTATCCCTTATCAGCCGATATGACAAATAAAATCACCGCTGTGGACTCTTCTCCCGAATTATTGAGCGGTTTTCGCCAAACTCTGAATGCCCTTACCATTCCGAATGTCGAAATTCAGCAAAAAAATCTTTTCAAATACCCTCTCACACCTGAGGAATTAAAAAATTTTGCTGCCGTAATCTTTGATCCGCCGCGTGCCGGTGCCGCCACTCAAGTTGCCCAAATTGCCCTGATGAATAAAGCGGATAAACCGCAAAAAATTGTTGCGGTTTCTTGTAATCCTAATACATTTATAAATGATGCAAACACTTTGATTGCTGCCGATTATAAATTAACCAAAACAACCATGGTTGACCAGTTTCCTTATACAAATCACTTTGAATTGGTCGCTTTGTTTGAAAAAAATTAAAGGAGAAAGCAATGAGTTTAACCAATCAAAAACTGCAAAAAATGGCCGCTGCCATTCGTGTTTTATGCGCCGAAGCAATAGAAAAAGCGGCTTCCGGACACCCTGGAATGCCCTTGGGAACTGCGGATATAGCCACCGTTTTGTTCGGCAAATATATTCGCCTTAATCCGAATGCTCCGCGTTGGTTTAACCGCGACCGTTTTGTTTTATCTTCCGGGCACGGCTCAATGTTGCTTTATTCTCTTTTTTATCTGCTGGGTTATCCAGATATAACCATTGAAGACATCAAAAACTTTCGCCAACTCGGCTCAAAAACGGCCGGACATCCGGAATATGGTCATTTAAGCGGTATCGACATTACTACCGGACCTTTGGGACAGGGCATTTCTTCTGCCGTCGGTATGGCTTTGGCCGAAAGAATTATAAATTCCAAATTCGGTGACGATTTGTGCAATCACTACACTTATGCCATCTGCGGTGATGGTTGCCTTATGGAAGGAATATCCGAAGAAGCGGCTTCTTTGGCCGGATTATGGAAACTCAACAAACTCATCGTTTTTTGGGATAACAATAATATAACCATAGACGGCACGGTTGATAAAACCAATATCACCGACCAAATTGCTCGTTTCAAGGCTATCGGTTGGAACACCATCAGCATAGACGGTCATAATTACGATGAAATATCCGCTGCCATTGAACAGGCGCAAAAGTCCGATAAACCGACATTGATTGCCTGCAAAACCATTATCGGATTCGGCGCCCCGAACAAGTGCGGAACTTCCAAAATACACGGTTCTCCGTTGGGAGCGGAAGAATTGGACTTATTGAAAAAAGGTTTGGATTGGACAGCGGAACCTTTCCAAGTTCCGAATGAAATTATTGCCTCTTGGCGCGCCGCCGGTCAAAAATCCGCGGCGGAATATGAAAAATGGGAAGAACTTGCTTCTCAAAATCCGGAATTTACGGATTACATAGCCGACAAACTTCCGGATAATTGGCAAGAGCCATTACAAAAACTCAAAGAAACGGTTATCAAAGAACAACCGAAAGCGGCAACCCGCAAGGCTTCGCAAATGTGTTTGCAACAAATCGTGCAGGCAGTTCCGCAAATTGTCGGCGGTTCTGCCGACCTGGCCGCCTCAAATCTTACCTTTGTTGAAGGCATGAAAACCATCACTGCGCAAGATTATAACGGCAACAACATAATGTACGGAATTCGTGAACATGCCATGGGAGCCATAA
>JAGDBT010000034.1 GCA_017958895.1 Alphaproteobacteria bacterium
ATCGGCACGCCGCTTTCATCGGTAATAATAAAGTCACGAATAGCGCCCCACAATTTTTTTTCAGCCGGCCATGTCGTAATTTTCATATGCTCATTCAGCTTCGGCATCCGTAGAATTTGAATCAAATAATTGGAACCTACCCAAGACAAATTATGCTCACGGCAAATTTCCAAGCCCAAACCGAGCAAATCAGCATTTTCGGTGGCAATATCCTGCAGAATATTCATTAACGAAAGAATCCGTAAAAAACCATGACAGTCAACTTCATAGTTCTTTACGGTATATTCTTTGTGATATTTCTGCGGTATGATAACCATTAGAACAACTTTTTATCTTGCGATAAACCGGCAACTTTATACGTTTCGAAACGTGTTTCCAAACGCTTGGAATAAACGGCGCCGGCAGACGGATTAGCCGAATGATACTTTTCTGCGGCCTTTTTCCAATCGTTACCGTTCTTTGAATATAACGTACGCAAAAACTTTGCGCTGTATTTAACGTTGTTCACCGGATCCAAAGCTTCTTCCATCGAGGCGAACTCTGCGCCGTGGAATTTCATATTGACCTGCATACAACCGACATCAATACTGCGAATGCCTTGCTCCTGAAATTTTTTGATTGCAGCCAAGGCTTCTTCTTTGGAATCATAGTAATAACCTTTGCCTTTAACATTAACTGTCCACGGCCAAGCCACATATCTGTTTTGAAGATGATCCCATCTGCCGCTCTCCACGGCTGCGATTGTCTGCAATAAGTCATAATTAACGCCGTATTCCATACCTGCCTGCTTAGCGGCTAAAGAACAAAGGGCACTATCTTTAATTTGCCCCTTTACCGGCAAAATATCAGTATCTTCGTTAGCATAAATAGCATTACTGAATAAAACGAAAACGCTGACAATAAAAAAACCTAATCTGTTAAACACGATGACGTGTCACCTTATTATGCCGCTTCATAAACAGCAAGCATCCCATCCTTTCGGAATTTCAACCTGCTTTGCAACCTGATGCCGTTTACCAAACAGCGTTAAACCGCTTTAACCAATCATTAAAATAACTTAATAAAAGGTTAAACAACGGTTATATAGCACCTATTTTTTATAAAATCCAGTAAAAAGACTCTTTTTTTCACTTTTTTCCGTCATTTAAAATATAACATATTGTTTTTACACAATAAAATAACATGGCAGATTTTTTATCTTCCGCTTGTTTAGTCATGCCTTTATATATCTTGAATTTTTTCAAATTATGGCTATAATAGTGCTGTCGATTTATTCGACTGTGACACCAGAGGCCCTATGGAATAGGTGCATTGGACCCGGGGGCAGAACCCGGCACCTCCACCATTTATGGGGGTGAGTTAGGTTTGACAGTGTATAGTAAAGATTTGCGCTGTGTCCGGCAAGATACCACCGTTATCGGTTCAAAATAAATAAACGCAAATGATAATTTTGCACCAGTTGCAGTAGCTGCTTAAGCTAAAGCAACGAATTTAAATTCTTTAAGCTTTGGTTAGTTTGAAGTGGGGAATGAGCCACCTAGCAACAGAACGGCTCTTATTTATATAAAGAGGAAAAAATGGTGGATTTTGTTGATGAAATAGACTACGACAAGCTGGTGGAACAATCTTTGAGAAACGTTGTTTATTACGCTTTGAAAATTGTTGAAGAACAAGGGCTGCCGGGAGAAAATCACTTTTATATTACTTTTCGTACCGACTTTAAAGGCACGGTCGTTTCCAAAAATTTAAAGGTACAATATCCTGAAAGCATGACCATTGTTTTGCAAAACCAATTCAGCAATTTGGTGGTGCGCCACAACAGTTTTTCCGTTGACTTGAGCTTTGGCGGCATTCCGCAAACCATCACCATTCCTTATGAAGCCATCACATATTTTGCCGATCCGTATGCCAAGTTCGGTTTGAGTTTCGAGCAGGATGGCGATACCGGTGATTTGGCCGAAACAATTCCGGCTTCACCGACAACCGCCGCTGGTAACGATGCCGAAGTTATTTCTTTAGACAACTATCGCCGCAAAAAATGAAAAAAATTTCCGTTTTAATCGCCGGACGGCACGCCACCAGCATCAGCTTGGAAGATGAGTTCTATCAAGAGTTGCTTCGCATTGCCGAGGAACAAAAAATCAGCCGCAACGAACTGATTACGCAAATTGACAGCACCCGCAACAATCAGAATTTGTCCGCCGCCATCAGAATATATATTTTAAAGTATTTACAAGAAAAGCTAGCCGCGCCAGAAAGATTTGGTCAAAAGCACCAATAAGGTAATAACTTCCAAACGCCCGAGCAACATCACAAAACAAAAGATATACTTTGCCGTATCGGAGAAAAAGGCAAAGTTACCGTTCGGTCCGATAACCTCGGTTGAGCCTAAACCGACATTGGTGATGCAGGCCGCAACCGCCGACAGCGACGTGGCAAAATCATAGCCGCAAAGGCTGATAATTGCCGTCATCAACGCCAGACTGATCAGAAAAGAAAAAATATACACGAAC
>JAGDBT010000035.1 GCA_017958895.1 Alphaproteobacteria bacterium
CGCAAATGAAAAAATCTGATGTCAACGGGGCAAACGAATTACCGCTTTATACCTATTTGAAAGAGCAAAAAGGTTTTGCCGGATTTGGAGAACATCAATACAGCAAACTTTTAGGCGATATGCTCTCTAAAGAGGATAAAGATTGGGCTTCAAAACCGGATATCAAATGGAACTTTACCAAGTTTTTGGTTAATAAAAACGGCGAAGTTGTGGAACGCTTTGAGCCAACCACCGATATGAACGACGTTGAAGCCAAAATCGCAAAATTGCTTTAATAGGAAGTTGATATTATGAATCGTGATAAAATCATTATAAAAACCAGCATTATAGGTATTTTAACCAATGTGCTTTTGGCGATATTTAAGGCTGCTGTCGGGATTGTATCCAACTCTATTGCCGTGATACTGGATGCGGTGAACAATTTATCCGATGCGCTTTCATCCATTATTACGATTGTAGGAACTAAACTGGCAGGAAAACTGCCGGATAAAAAACACCCGTTGGGTTATGGGCGCATTGAATATTTAAGCGCAATGATTGTGTCTGGGATTGTGCTGTATGCCGGTATTACTTCTCTGGTGGAATCAATCAAAAAAATCATTTCTCCGCAAACACCGGATTACAGTATTACTTCGCTCGTTATTATAGCAGTTGCGGTCATTGTAAAAGTTATCTTGGGAAAATATGTCAAAGCCCAAGGCCAAAAGGTCAATTCCGGCTCGCTGGTTGCGTCCGGTTCCGATGCTTTGTCGGATGCCATATTATCCGCTTCGGTATTAGTGTCGGCAATTATCTTTATTTTCAGCGGACTTTCTTTGGAAGCCTATGTCGGCGTGGTTATTTCGGGTTTTATCATCAAATCCGGTATTGAAATGATGATAGAAACGCTTAATGAGATTTTGGGGACAAGGGCAGATAAAGAAATCACAAGCAAAATCAAACATCTTTTGGCACAAATGCCGGAAGTGAGCGGGGCTTATGATTTGGTTATGTATAATTACGGACCGGATAAGTATTATGCCTCGGTGCATATAGAAGTTCCGGATACGATGAGCGCCAAAGAATTAGACCGTCTGACCCGTCAGGCAGAAGCAAAAATATATGAACAAACCGGAGTTATTTTAGCCGGTGTCGGCGTATATGCTTATAATACCAAAAATGATGAGGCAATGAAAATTGAAAAAGATGTCAAAAAACGGGTGTTGCAGCATAAATGGGCAATTCAGGTTCACGGATTTTATTTGGATATTGAAACAAAAACAATACGCTTTGATGTGGTAATGAGTTTTGGAATTAAGCCGGAAGACGGCGTAAAAACCCTTTATGAAGAAATACATCAAGCCTATCCGCAATATGACTTAACAATCGCCCCCGATGTTGATGTTTCAACAACAGATTGAAAATGGCGAATCCAACAAAACCAAGCCGAGTTTAACCGCTCATTATTTATAAATGCGCTATGAAAATAGCCCAACAGAAAGGATTCTTATGAAGAAACTCATTTTATCAACTTTAGCAATTGCAGTTTGTTGCTGTCTTGTAGGCGAAGTAAATGCGGCTGAAAGACGTAGAGCTAATCCTGAAGCAAAACAATTCAAATATAGCACGACTATAGAGAAAGAACGTCCGGAACTAAACGAAGAAACCAAACGCTTGATAGCGGCTTATCGCAAAAATCCGACCGATGCAAATTATCAGGCTCTTCGCAGACAAGAGGAAATCAATTATGATAAGGTTGTAGAACGGAAAAAGGCAAAACTGGAAGAACTAAAGCAAACCGCCAGAGATGCTTCCAAAATTGAAGAGATGCAGGTTATTGTTGATGAAATGCTCCGTGACCGTGAAAATCGCATCAATCAAACAATGGGAAGATTTACCGACCCACGTTTGCGTCCGAATGCACGCCAAACAACCGATGGATATTTGCCGGTTCTTGGTGCGGCACAAAATGTTTCTATTGCTTATACTCCGGTAACAAATGCGGAGTTTAATGCCTTTTTAAGAGCCACTGGGAAAAAAGTAATTACTGAAGACAATAAATTGCCGGTCATTAATGTGTCATACAATGATGCTATTGCTTACACAAAATGGCTATCTGACAATGATAAAACTGCCATCTATCGTTTGCCGACTGAAGCAGAATGGGAGTTGGCGGCCGGTCATATGCCAAAAGATGCAGATATGAACTGCGGTGAAGGAAACGGATTAACTCCTGTTGATACGTATAAACAAACGCTCTCTGCTGCAGGTACAATTGATATGTGGGGAAATGTTTGGGAATGGACATCAACGGATATTATTGCCACGCAAGGCAAAGAAAAAGGGCAAAAAGTGAAAGCCATCAAAGGCGGTTCGTGGTATTCACATCGCACCAGTTGTCGTACTGAATATCGCGGCGAAGGCAGGAACCCTGATTTCGGATACGAAACAGTCGGATTTAGAGTAATCAGAGAAAAATAATATTGTAAAAGCCCAAGAGGTAAATAATGCACGATATTTGGAATCCGTGGCACGGTTGCATAAAAAAGAGCGAGGGTTGTCAGCATTGCTATATGTATTTTTTGGACAAGCAAAGAAATGCGGACGGCTCCAAAATATATCGTGTCAAAAACAACTTTGATTATCCAATACATAAAAACGCCGATGGTTCATATAAAATCAAAAGCGGTGAATGTTTGCGTGCCTGCTTAACTTCTGACTTCTTTTTGGAAGAAGCGGATGCGTGGCGTGATGAAGCGTGGAATATCATTAAAAAGCGTCCTGATGTCGGATTTTATTTGCTTACCAAACGCCCTGAAAGAGTGGCAGAGCATTTGCCTAAAGATTGGGGAAACGGTTGGGATAATGTGTTTTTTTCCGTTACGGCGGAAAATCAAGTCCGAGCCAATGAAAGATTGCCGATTTTAATGGATTTACCCTTCAAACATAA
>JAGDBT010000036.1 GCA_017958895.1 Alphaproteobacteria bacterium
TTGGACGTTTTAGGCATTAACATAAACTCGGAGGAATGATATGTCGGCTTTAGATGTATATTTCTATGGTAAAAAGATTGGAACACTGACGGAAAAGAATTCTCGCTTGAGTTTCAAGTATAATGAGGATGCCGATACACCTTTATCGGTCAATCTGCCGTTACAAAAAGAAGCTTTTAACGATAAGCTTACACGCAGTTTCTTCAACAATTTGTTGCCTGAAGAAGGTATTCGTGAAGCGGTTGCTCGCTATAAGCAGGTGTCTTCAAACAATCCGTTTGCGCTCTTAAAGGAAATCGGCGGCGAGTGTGCCGGTGCGGTTGAACTATATCCTCAAGGCGCCAAAAGAGAAGACGAACCGTCAGGATTAACGCCGATAAGTGAAGAAAAAATAGCAGAACTGTTAAAAAATCAGGCGCAGATACCTTTGTTGGTCGGAGAAGAAATCCGTTTATCTCTGGCCGGTGCTCAGCAAAAAATTGCTTTGGCTATTCTGCCGGAAAACTCGGATAACTATTACCTTCCGCAAGGTTCTTACATTTCAACGCATATTATCAAGCCGCAAAATCCGTATTTTGAGGACATTATTTACAATGAGCATTTTTGTATGTCGCCTGCAAAACTTATCGGATTGCCGACTGCTCATTCGTTTATAAAGAATTTTAGCGGTCAGTCGGGTTATGTTGTTAAGCGCTTTGACCGTGAAGCCGATGATACTGCGCCATCGGGATTAAGACGTGTCCACCAAGAGGATTTTTGCCAAGCGTTGTGTATGCCGGATAAAAAATACCAAAAGGAAGGCGGGCCGAGCATTAAGCAATGCTATAAGTTTATTGCTGCGGCTGACTTTAATCGCAAGGCCGATGCTTTGATGAATTTTTTGAAAACCATAGTGTTTAACTTCATTATCGGTAATTCCGATGCTCATGGGAAGAACTTTTCTTTTCTGCATCGTGGCGGCAAATATGAACTTTCGCCATTGTATGATTTGGTATCAACGCAGGTTTATACAGTGCTTTCGCCGAATTTGGCAATGTCTGTCGGAGGTGAATACAATCCGAATTTAATTCATCGCAGTCATTTTATTGCCATGGCAAAAGATTTGGAAATTAAGCCGACAATGGTGGAAAAGATTATTGATGAAATGAGCGCCAAAATAACAGCGGCATTACCGGAACTTGATAAGCAATTTGCCGGAAACGGTATCAAAACAGAGATTGTTGCTCAAATAAAGGCATTGATAGAAAACAGAATAAAACAAATTTCATAAACTTTGGGACCGAATGTCTACTTTTGCAAAAAAAGTAAAGGAGGCCACAATGCCTCCTTCTTTTAGCGGAAAAAGTTAGGAATAATCATTGCTATACAGAACCCAAAATATAGCCCGTAAATTGTGCCGATTATTATAGACAGCACTTTAAGAACTTTGGGTGGCAAGCTGTGTAATGCAAGCATAATAATCGCCATCGGTGCAATGATTTTGTAAGTATTACCGAGCGGGAACCATAAAAAGGGTGCATTGTCTTGGCATAAAAAACATATAACCGCTCCAAAAGCAATTTCGCCCAAAACGCACAAGTATTGATATTGTTGCGGAATGATTTTGCGCCGAAAAACTTCATAAAAAACAAAAATCGGCAGCGACCAAATATAGAAAAACAATATCCATTTGGCATTTACGGCACATGTGCATATTTGCGGGTAGGTGCAAGCTCCTTGCAAATAACTTTGATAACTGTGTGTTTTTGTAATGTATCCGTATTCAAACGCAAAACAATCAATCAGCTCAAGTTTGTCTTGGTCTAATTCGGCAATGAGCCATATCACGGCCCACAATAAAATATTGCATGCAAGAAAACACCCGAGATATTTAAATGTCTTATATATTCTATCTTTTGTTACCATTTTACAACTCCGTTGTTCTCAAACATAATAAATTGAAGCACAGCATCCACAAAAACAGAGGGGAGCCGTTTTTCTTTATTATTTTTCATCATCAGAAGTAAATTTTTAAGCATACCCGCACCATTTTAAGTTGAATTAAGAACATAATACAGCACAA
>JAGDBT010000037.1 GCA_017958895.1 Alphaproteobacteria bacterium
CAAAATAGAAAGTCCGAAAGGCAAGCTTCCGGCAATATCCGATTGTCGTAAACGGGTTACAAAGCCGGAATTTAAGTTAAAAATTGATAATCTTGAGTATCTTAACTTATTGGACTTAAATAATTTTTCAGAAATTATATATCTGCTCAATCCGCAGAGTAAAACGGAAGAAATCCGCAAATTACCGAAAAATAAGGTGCGTTTGGCTCTTCCAGCAGTTTGCCGTCAACCGAAGCTTTTCGAACCGCTGATTAAAAGTTTGGTAGAAAGCAGTTATCATAAGTGGGAAATCGGTAATTGGTGGGGTTTGGAAATTTTGCCTGCCACGGGATTGGATATAAGTTTTGATGCGGCAATTTATATGCTTAATTCCCAAGCAATTGAAGCGGCCAAAAATCTCAATATTTCGGAAATTACATTATCGCTTGAAGATAATAAAGTAAATATTTGTAATTTATTAGAAAAATCACAAATAAAAACCACCGTTGTTATGTATCGTGATGTGCCGTTATTTACGAGTGCCTGTTGTATCAGAGATAATGACTGTGCGCATTGTAATCGCCAGCCGCAGTGGTTTAATTTAGACCGTGACGGTCATAAGTTTAAGGCTCTTTCCGAAAACTGTCAGATTATGGTGTTTGATGAAAAACCGTTTTGTATTGCCGGCGAGGCGGCTGATTTGCGTCCCGATGCCTTCAGAATAGACTTTATGTATTGCCGCTATACTCCGGAAACGGTCAGAGATACGATTAACAAGTTACTTAAATTTGAAAACATAACAGATTGTATTAAAGGTAATTTTTTAAGCAACAATCTGTGATTTACTATCTTCTGTTAAACCACTTTTCAGAAGCTTTTTTGGTATTCATCTGCCACAAATAATTAAAGCGGTCATGATATTCGCGTACCGTTTTTTCATCACTGCTGATAAATATGCAGTTTTCGCTATTTTTCTTACTGGCCGGCTCGGTCCAATTATATGAGCCGGTAACCACTTCCTTAAAATCAAAAACCGCAAATTTATTGTGTTCTATTTTGTGTTTGGAATGAACCCGGATATTAAATCCGCGCGCCCATAGTTCATAAACCTTGGAGTTTTTATGTGCGGCTTGCAAGCGGTCGGTTAAAATGCGAATTTTAACACCGCGGTCTTCGGCCCTAATTAGTGCTTTAACGATATCTTCGTTATTTATGGCATAAACAGCCGCATCAATGCTCTTTTTTGCCTTATCTATGCGCTTAATCAGATTATTTTCACATTTAAGCGACGGCGTAAAATAAGGAATACTCGCCGCATAAGCCGAAAAGCTGAACAAAACCGATATAATTAAGAGCAGAATTTTTTTCATCTTTCATCCGGCCTTATAGGTTTTTATGGCATCGTCTTGTTCAAACAAATACAAGAGGGTGCGTAGGTTTTGCCCTCTGGCGCTTTGCAAATTTTCATCTTGTTGCAAAATCAATGCGGCATCCTTGTGAGCGGTTAAAAGCAAATCGCCGTGTACGCTCAAATCCGCCAACATAAAATTGCTGAAACCGGATTGGCGCGTACCTAAAATTTCTCCGCCGCCCCGCAATTTAAGGTCTTCTTCGGCAATTAAGAAACCGTCTTCGGTTTGCTTCATGGTGTTAAGCCGCGCGCGTGAAACTTCGCTTAACGGATAACCATACATCAAAATACAGCTTGAAGCTTCATTACCACGTTTAATTCTCCCGCGCAACTGGTGCAGTTGTGCCAAACCGAAACGTTCGGCATGTTCAACAATCATAATGGTGGCGGCCGGAACATTAACTCCGACCTCAATTACCGTGGTAGAAACCAGCAACTTGATTTTGCCTTCCTTAAACTGCTCCATAACCGCATCTTTTTCTTTGTCTTTCATTTTGCCGTGTATCAGCCCGACCTTATCGCCAAACACTTTTTGCAGGCTCTCAAAACGTTCCGTAGCGGCAGATAAATCTATTTTCTCCGACTCTTCAACCAGCGGACACACCCAATAAGCTTGCGTTCCGTCGGCAATTTTGCGATCTAAAGCGGCCACCACATCATGAATTTTGCTTAAAGGCATAACCGTGGTAATAACCGGCTTGCGTCCGACCGGCAGTTCATCTATTTTGGAATAATCCATATCGCCGAATTGCGTCAAAACCAAAGTCCGCGGTATCGGAGTGGCGGTCATCACCAAAACATCGCACAATTGACCTTTTTGTGATAAACTGAGGCGCTGACGAACTCCGAAACGATGTTGCTCATCAACAATAACATAGGCCAAATTCTTAAATTCCACATCTTCGGTAAACAGAGCATGCGTACCGATTAAAATATTTATGTTACCGGAAGCCAAATCTTCCAACAAAGCTTTGCGCGACTTACCTTTAACCGCGCCGGTCAACAGGGCGGTTTTAACGCCGATTTTTGCACATAATTCCGAAATGCTTTCATAATGCTGTTGCGCCAAAATCTCGGTCGGGGCCATAATAGCGGCCTGAGCACCGCTTTCTACGGCTTTCAACATGGTCAAAAGCGCCACAATCGTTTTGCCGCTGCCGACATCTCCCTGCAACAAACGCAACATGCGATAATCACTCTGTAAATCATTTTCAATTTCCGCAATCACTCGTTTTTGGGCGGCCGTAAGTTCAAAAGGCAACATCTGCAACAATTTATTTTTTAACACCCCCGTACCGCCCAAGGCACGACCTTTTTGTTTTTTTAAGCGTCCGCGTACAATAGCCAGCGATAACTGGTTGGCTAAAAGTTCATCATAAGCCAAACGACGTCTTGCCGGCGCCGAGGGCTCCAAATCAGCAAAACTTTGCGGATGATGAGCTTGCCATAAAGCCTCACGAAAAGCCGGAAATTTCTCCCGTTCCAAAAATCTGTTGTCTTGCCACTCCGGCAAGGGAGGAACTTTTTGCAGAGCCTGAGCAATTTGTTTGTTCAGCATTTTATTGGTAATACCGGCGGTTAGCGGATAAACGGTTTCAATCAGCGGCATCTGCTCGGGATAAGCGGCATCAACCACATAATCGGGGTGGCTCATCTGCAACGAATTATTGAAATATTCTATTTTACCGCTGATAATTTTTTCCGCCCCGACCGGAAATTGCTTGGCAATACCGTCATAAACCTTGAAAAACAGCAAAATAAGCTGGTCTGTGCTATCTTCAACCACAATGCGATAGGGTTGTTTGCGGCTTTTCGGCACCACATGTTCAACCACCCGCACTTTACCGGTCCAAATTTTGCCGTCCGGAGCTTGCCTTAAAGGTATCAAACAGCGCCTATCCACCAAGCCGGAAGGCAAGTGCCACAGCAAATCGACAACCTTGTTGCCGCACAAATTGCTCAGCAAAACATTAAAACGTTTACCGATACCGGAAAGCGTTTCCACAGGTGCAAAAAGCGGATATAAAATACTCGGTCGCATGTGTATTGTGCTTCTTTTTTTGTTGCGTTAACGGTTGCATTGTATATATTTTAGAAAGACTTGTAAACAGGAAAGCAACAGATATGCAATGCGATATCGGTATTGAAAAAACACAAAACATAACCTCGGTATGCGACGGTTATGAGGCTTTTGTGCTTTCCGCCTTATTAAATAAAAACAAGCCGCTGTTATATATGGCCGGCGACGGCGTAAATTTGGCGCAAACTTCTTCCATGCTGCGTTTTTTGCATCCGAAACTCAAAATTTTGGAATTTCCGGCTTGGGATACCGTACCATATGACCGGGTTTCACCTAACAGCACCATAATGGCTAAGCGGGTGGAAACTTTGTCTTATCTGGCTTTTTATGACGGCAGAGAGCCTTTGGCCGTTATAACAAGCGTAGGGGCATTGATGCAAAAACTGCCGCCGCAGAAAGTTTTCAAAAATGCCCGCAAAAAAATAAAGGTCGGCGGCAAATTGGATTTTAATGATTTTCTGCATTATGTTTCCATGAACGGCTATACACGCGTCGAACAGGTTATGGAGCCGGGAGAATATGCCTTGCGCGGCGACATTACCGATATTTTCCCGAGCGGCACGGAAAATCCGTTGCGTATAGATTTGTTTGATGATGAAATTGAGCGGCTCAGAGTTTTTGATGCCGTGAGCCAACGCACCGTCGGAGAATTATCGGAATATGATTTTGAGGCGGCAAGCGAAGTTACGCTTGATGAAAAGAGTATAAAGACTTTTCGGGAAAAATATCGCGAAAACTTCGGAGCCGACGGTATGCATGACGAAATGTACGAGGCAATTTCCGGCGGTCGCAAATATATGGGCATGGAAAATTGGTTGCCGCTGTTTTATGAAGATAATTTGCCGACTTTGTTTGATTATTTGCCGAATGCCGTAATAGTGGCCGGCCGTAATATCAACGAGGCCGCCAAGGCTAAATTTGAAAGCATAGAAGATTATTATCAGGCAAGACTTGAGGCTCTGCAAATCAAACAGGGTAAAAACGACGAAGAAAGCTATCGTCCGTTGCCACCGGAATTGTTATACTTATCAAACGATAACCTGCAGAATTTATTACAAAAACATAAAACCGCTTTTTTACAAGCCATCGGCTCGGCAGATAAAGCCGACTTTGATATGCATACGATACCGGGACGTAATTTTGCCCACGCCCGCCAAATGAGTAATGCCGCAGTTTATGAAGAATTGAAAAATTATCTGACCGAAAACGGCCGTTTAAAAAGGATAATCTGCTGTTATTCCGAAGGTTCGCGCGAACGTTTGCTGAATTTGTTGAACGAGTATGAAATCAAAAATACCGCTTTGGCGGCCGACTGGGCAACGGCCTTATTATTGACCGACCAAAAGAAAATTGCCTTGGTATTGGCAGATTTAGCCCTCGGTTTTCGTGATAAAGAATATTGCCTGATTTCCGAACAGGATATTTTGGGCGAAAGAGAGCATCGCAAAGCGCGCAAAGTTACCTCTAAAGACTTTATTTCCGATGTTTCATCGCTCAGCGAGGGCGAACTGGTGGTGCATATCGAACACGGTATCGGGCGCTTTTTGGGCTTAGAAAATATAACGGCCGGCGGTGCTCCGCATGATTGCTTAAAATTGTTATATGCGCACGATGACAAACTTTTTGTGCCGGTGGAAAATATTGATGTTATCTCACGTTACGGCTCGGATGACGAAAATGTGCCGCTTGATGTTTTGGGCGGTTCGGCATGGCAGGCCAAAAAAGCCAAAGCTAAAGAAAAAATCAAAGATATTGCCGAAAAATTGATTAAACTGGCGGCGGAAAGACACTTAAAAACCGCCGAAAGTTTTGCCGCTCCTAACGGTATGTATGAAGAATTTTGCGCCGGTTTTCCGTTTAACGAAACCAATGACCAACAACACGCCATTCACGATGTTTTGGAAGATTTGGAAGCCGGTGAACCGATGGACAGATTGGTTTGCGGTGATGTGGGTTTCGGCAAAACCGAAGTGGCTCTGCGCGCCGCCTTTACAGTGGCAATGTCCGGTGCTCAGGTAGCTCTGATTGTGCCGACCACTTTGTTGGCACGTCAACATTATCTGAATTTTCAAGAAAGAATGCGCAATTTTCCGTTGAAAGTGCGCATGCTGTCGCGTTTGAGCACTGCCAAAGAAATCCGCGAAACCAAAGAGGGCATGGAAAACGGCGCGGTTGATGTGGTAATCGGCACGCATGCCTTGTTATCCAAAGATATAAAATTCAGCAATCTGGGGTTATTGATAATTGATGAAGAACAACATTTCGGGGTGGCGCACAAAGAACGTTTGAAAGCCTTAAAATCCGATGTTCATGTGTTGACCTTGAGTGCCACGCCGATACCGCGCACTTTGCAACTATCGCTGACCGGTGTTAAACAGCTCAGCATAATTGCCACTCCGCCGGTTGATCGTTTAGCCGCGCGCACATTTGTAATGCCGTTTGACAGGGTAATGATAAAAGAGGCTATATATCGTGAAAAATTCCGCGGCGGTCAGACTTTCTTTGTATGTCCGCGGGTTTCCGATTTGCCGGAAATGGAAAAAATTCTGCGCTCGTTGGTTCCGGATATTAAAATCGCCGTGGCACACGGGCAGTTAGCAGCCAAACAACTGGAAGATATTGTGGGTGATTTTGCCGACGGCAAATACGATGTATTGCTTTCCACCACCATTATTGAATCCGGTATAGATATGCCCAGGGTTAATACCATGATTATTCATCGTGCCGATATGTTCGGACTGGCGCAATTATATCAACTGAGAGGACGTATCGGTCGTTCCAAAATCCGCGGTTATTGTTACTTTACGGTACCGCCGAAGAAAAGACTTAATCAAACAGCCGAGAAACGTTTGAGTATTCTGCAGGCCTTGGATACCTTAGGCGCCGGTTTTTCATTGGCCAGTCATGATATGGATATCCGCGGTTCGGGTAATGTTTTGGGTACCGAACAATCCGGACATATCAAAGATGTCGGTATGGCTCTTTATCATCATATGTTGGAAGAAGAAATCGAGCGTCAAAAAGCCGGCATGTCTCAAGAGCTGAATAATGCGGTTTCCAACAGTGATTGGGCACCGCAAATCACTACCGGTGTACCTTTAATGATTCCTCAAACCTATGTTAAAGATTTGGGCGTGCGTTTAGGGCTTTATCGACGTATAGGCGCGTTGAAAGACGAAAACGAACTTTTGGATATGCGTGAAGAACTTATAGACCGTTTCGGTGCCATTCCACCGGAAGTGGAAAACCTGTTGCAAACCATAGAAATAAAACAGCTTTGTTATAAAGCCAACATTGCCAAAGTTGATGCCGGTGCAAAAGGGGTTTTACTTGCTTTTCATAATAATGTTTTTGTAGCGGCCGATAAATTGATTGACTGGGTAACCAAGTCTTTCGGAGTGCTCAAAATCCGTCCTGACCAAAAGTTATTTGCGGATAAAGACCTATCATCTTATAATGAGCGTATTGCCTTTATTAAAAAACTTATCGGCAAATTAACCGAAATGCTTTAAAATTCTCACAAAAAAAAGGTGCTCTTCCGAACACCTTTTTTTGTTGATTAAAAATTCAAATTAATAAAATTTCCATTCAATGTAATTAGCTTCACCGGCAGCACAAGCCTTAGCGGCATTGGCAACGCTCATAATACCGGAAGAACCGCAGTGTAAAGCTTTGCCGGTGTCGTAAGAACTTGTACAACTACCGGAATAAGCAGTGCTTGTTGCATTATTAATACCTATAGCCAACAAACCAGCACCGGAAGCGGAACCCCAGTCTTGAACAGCCAAGTCAATGCAAGCTTCCTGAGGAATACTTTCATACTTAACCGTAAAAGCTTTTGTATCACCATTTGTACTAAAACGTTGTGCCGTAGCAAGCGTAACATTTCCACCAAAAGCATTTGTATATACCATAGTGTTGGCAGCTCCGGCGTTACTCGGCAGATAAGCGGTAGCAATTAAAGCTAATCCTAATAAAATCTTTTTCATATTCATGGCACTATCCTTTCATTAAAGCATCATGTCTTCAGGAACCAATTTAGCATTGGTAACGACTTCGGCACTTAAACCGCTGTAATTACGTTGATTGCTGAACAAAATTCTGACGTTTGCAGCAATATGTGATACCTGATCAATGGTTTTGTTTACACGATATTTAGCCATGGCCTTGGAATAACCGGCGATACCACCAACGGACAAAACTCCGATAATAGCCAACACGCCCAGCATTTCAATCATGGAACGGCCTGTTTGATTAATTTTCATTACTTTTCTCCTTTTATAAAAGTGATATAATGCTAATCGTAACATTATGACTTATTATAAACATAAAAATCCGCAGAAAGCAATACAAAATAAGATATATTACTTTCGTTATAGTCTGCGTTAAGAAAAATTTTACATTTAGGAAATTTTGCCGAGCAATTGTTTTACCAACTCCGGCAAAGCAGTACCCGCCTTACCGTATATATGCCGGTCAAACAGAGAATTATTTGAAGTTTTTTCCATATTAATCTCACAGGTTTCAGCACCGGAAAACTTAGCTATCTGCACAAAACCGGCCGCCGGATAAACCACTCCCGAAGTACCCACCGAAATAAATAAATCGCAGTTTTTAAGCAAGCGGTCAACTTTATCCATGTATAAAAGGTTTTCACCGAAAAAGACTATATTCGGCTTCAAAAAACCTCTTGCTCCGCAATTTTCACACTTATCGTCAGAGTGCACATCTCCCCAGGTTTCAAATACTTTACCGCAATGAAAGCAAACAATTTGATTGATTTGTCCGTGGATATGATAAACATTTTTGTTGCCGGCTTTTTCGTGCAGAGTATCAACATTTTGGGTTATGACACTGACTTCATACGGATAATTTTGTTGCAGTTCGGTAATTGCAAAATGGGCCGGATTCGGCTGAGCCTCAAATAATTCCGGCCGCATTTCGTTATAAAATTCGTGCACATACTCCGGATTGCGCATAAAACCTTCAACAGTTGCCACATCTTCAACCCGATGATGATTCCATAGTCCGTTTTCACTGCGAAATGTTGCCAATCCGGATTCTGCGGAAATTCCCGCACCGCTTAAAATTACGATATTTTTATAAATTCGTGTCATTTCTGATATATTCGTACAATTCCTGATTTGAAGTATGTTGCCATTCGGCTTTTTCCATATTGGCAACATATTCGTCTTTGTGTGCAAACATTTCATCAACTGCCGAAACAAGTTTTTGCGTAACTTCATCATCTTTTACGATTTCAGCAAATCCCTTATCCTTAAAAGACTGCGCATTAAGAGCCTGTTCACCGCGGCTTGAGCCGGAAGGCAGTGGTACCAACAACATCGGTTTTTTCAAACTCAAAAACTCGAATATTGCATTAGAACCGGAACGTGAAACTACCACATCAGCCAAAGCCAGCAAGTCTTTAAATTCTCTGTCCACAAATTCAAATTGCATATAATTTTTGCAACGCGCTTTCAACGACTGTCCTTTGCCGCAAATATGAATAATCTGATATTTTTCCAACAAAGCTTCCAGATTTTTCAATACGGCATTATTCAGACTTTTGGCGCCCAAAGAACCGCCGACAAACAATATTACCGGTTTGACTTCCGTAAAATAACACATATCCCGACCTTTTTGAGCGTCGCCGCCGAAAAGTCTGTCAGTCAATACCGGACCGACATATTTAACTTTTTGAGGTTTTGACACATGCTTGGAGGTTTCTTCAAAAGTGGTGAAAAAGGTTTTTACAAAAGGCAACGACATTCTGTTAGCCAACCCCGGAGTAACATCAGATTCGTGCATATAAATTTTGCGACAACCGGCAAGCCAACCGGCAACCACAACCGGAAAAGACACAAACCCGCCCTTAGAAAAAATTACATCCGGTTTTTCGCGACGAATAATTTTGAAAGCCTGAACAATGCCCGCCGGAACTCGCAAGGCATCTTTAAAATTTTCCCAAGAAAAATAACGACGCAATTTGCCGGTGGTAATCTGATATAAGCGAACACCCGATATCCGACGCACCAACTCATTTTCAATACCGGTTTTCGAACCTATATAAATTACTTCCCATCCGGCTTCGCGAAAAAGCGGCATTAAACCCAGATTGAGAGTTACATGTCCGGCGGTTCCTCCGCCCGTAAATAAAATCTTTGTCATTTTAAGAAACCTCTTCTTCTATATTGTTTTCAATTTTTAATAATTCGTTTTCTTCATCATCAAATTCCAAATTGATGACTTTATTGGCTTTTGCACCATATTGTTTTAGGCGGGTTGCCAACGAAAGAGCATTTCCGCGTCCTTGCGAAAGTTTGGCAATTGCCGCATCATAACTCTGGCGTACCGAAGATAAATTTTTATCAATTTTTTGCATATCCTCGGTGAAATTTGCCAGTTTATCATATAAAGAACCTCCGATTTCGGCAATTTTCTGCACATATTTGTTGCGATTTTCAATCTGCCACAAATTTTCTACCGTGCGCAGAATCGGCAACAACGAAGACGGAGTTGTGATAGCAATGTTCTTTTTATAAGCATAATCATATAGTGTGGTATCTTCTTTTATGGCAACGGCAAACGCACTTTCTATCGGTATAAATATAACCACATAATCCAAAGCTTCCTCTTTCAAAAGTTTTTGGTATTCTTTGGCGGAAAGCTCGTCAATATGCGCCTTTATGCACTGAATATGCTTTTGCAAAGCCTGAGATTTTAAAACCTCATCGTCGGTATTCACATAATTGATATAGTCATTCATTGAAACTTTTGAATCCACCACAATACTGCGATTGTTCGGCAATTTTACCACTACATCCGGTCTGAGATTGCGATATTCTTCATTGGTGAAATTCTCTTGAGTAAAAAAGTCAATATTTTTTTGCAAACCCGAGATTTCCAAAAGGCGATTTAACTCAACTTCGCCCCAATCTCCCTGCATTTTTTTGCTGCCGCGCAGAGCTTCGGCCAGATTTTGAGCATCGGTACTTAAATTTTTATTCAGTTCCAAAAGATTTTTGAATTGTTCATCAAAACTGCTTTTGTTGCGAATATTTTCATTATTGGCCTTGTTTACTTCATCTTTGAATGTTTGCAACTGTTCACGAAAAGGATTGAGCAACGCGGAAAGAGTGTTTTTTTGCGCTTCATTGTTTTGCTCGGTTTGCGCTCGCAAAACTTCAGCGGAAATATCACGGAATTTCATTGCCATATCGGCTTTGCTTTGTTCAATATATTGCAATTTTTCTTCCATATAGTGTTTTTGACCGGCATATTCGGTTTTTAAACGAGTGTTATCACTGTTTAAGGCCGAATTGATTTCCTCAAGTTGAGTGTTGCGCTTGCTTAATTCGTCAAGTTGAACGGCAAAAGCCCGGTTTAAAATATCCTTCTTAGCATTTTTGATTATAAAGACCACCAAAAACGCAAAACATATTACCGACAAAACAATAATTGCGCAAAAAATATATATAAACCACGGATTAATAACAAATTGTTGCCACATAGATAACCTCTTTCCCGAACATTATAAAATCAATTATGTTTTATGGCAATCATATATTTTATTTATTAACTAAAATTAGTCGTGCACAAATATATATTGTTGTAGATTTTCACAAAAAAAACTTTTAGAGTGTGTTTGAAGAGAACACTATCAGAGGGATAAAAATAATGAATAATGTGCAAAGTGATTTCTTAAACGATATTAAAGATGAAAAAGTAGCAGTTACCGTTTTTTTGATTAACGGTGTAAAATTGCAGGGAATTATAACTTCTCAAGACGAAGAAAGCCTGTTATTACGCAGAGACGGACATACACAATTAGTGTATAAGCATGCCGTTTCAACAATTATGCCGAGCGTGGCTGTAGATATTGCGGAAGAATAATCTAAGTGATTCAAGTTGAAAGAGATATACAAGTAAAATGTGCTGTTATCTGCCCCATATCAACGGCGGATAAGAAGTCTCTTTCTCCTCAAAGTCGTATAACGGAAGCCGAAGGGCTGGCGAAAGCCATAAATTTGCAAGTTTGTTATAAAGAAGCCCTTAACCTGAAAACCATTAAACCGTCGCTGTATTTCAGCCGCGGATTTATTGAAAGAATATCTCCGATTATTGCCGAAAACGAAATTGAGCTTTTGGTTATTGACACATCGCTCAGTCCGATTCAACAACGTAATCTTGAAAAAGAGTTAAATGTAAAGGTAATTGACCGTACGGCTTTGATTTTAGAGATTTTCGGCGAGCGAGCTCAAACCAGAGAGGGAGTTTTACAGGTTGAACTTGCACATCTGACTTATCAACGTTCCCGACTGGTGCGCAGTTGGACACACTTGGAACGTCAACGAGGCGGTGCCGGTTTTCTGGGCGGCCCGGGAGAAACCCAAATCGAAATGGATAGGCGTATTATTGACGATAAAATAGTGCGTCTGAAAAAAGAATTGGAGAAAGTTCGTAAAACCCGCAACATTCAACGTTCGGCTCGTCGCAAAGTTCCTTATCCGATTGTAACATTGGTCGGTTACACAAATGCCGGCAAATCTACTTTGTTCAATTATTTAACTTCCAGCGGAGTTATGGCTGCCGATATGCTTTTTGCCACACTTGATCCTACTATGCGAAAGTTGACACTGCCTTCCGGAAAAGAAATTATCCTTTCCGATACCGTGGGGTTTATTTCCGATTTACCGCATGAATTGGTAATGGCCTTCCGTGCCACCCTTGAAGAAGTTCTCAATGCCGATATTATAGTGCATATCAGAGATATTTTCAATGAAGATACGCTTTCACAGCGCAGTGATGTCTTAAAAGTTTTGGAAAGTCTGGGATTAAAAGATATTGAATATGCTCAAAACTATATCGAAGTATGGAATAAGGCCGATTTATTAAATCCGGAAGAGCATAATGTGTGGGAAAATCAAGCCTTGAAAAACGAAAATTGCATATTGCTTTCCGCACTTTCCGGAGAAGGATGTGAAAAATTATTGCAAATAATTGAACAAAAATTAACTAATTCGTATCTAAAATACAGTATTATGATTCCGAATGAGGACGGGAAAACCGCCGCTTGGTTGCATAAAAACGCTCTGGTAGAAAACATTGTAACGCAAGAAGGGTGTGATATATATAAGGTGCAAATCAGTGCGGACAACTTGTCGCGTTTGGCTAAAACCGCCGGTAAAAATAACCGGATAAGCATAAGGAGAGAAACATGAAAAAGTTAACATATGTATTTTTATTGGCATTGTGTTTAGCCGGTTGTCGCGGTCCGGAATATAAATATGCATCTTATCAACAAAAAGTAGGCAGCCTAATAGGCACCGATGCAAAATTTTTGTATGCCCGTTGGGGAAAACCGACACAAGTTGTTCCAAAGGGAACTGATACTTTGGTTGTTACATATTACAGAACTACCGACAGTCTGCCGGTGAACAACATGATAAACAAATCAATTCGTGATGTTTATCAGGAAGTAATGGAAATGATTTATAAAGAACAGGCTCAAGCTCCTGCAAAATACAAATGCAAAACCGTATTCATCGTACGAAACGGCATTATAGTTGATTATGAATTCAGCGGTGACGGTTGCTACTAATCTGATTACACCACTTGAAAATCCCCGATTTTCTCATACTTATTAAGTAAAACAAGGAGAAAGTATGAAGAAATATACGGGGATTTTTTTTATGTTATTATGCGCCTGCGTTTCCAAGCCATATTCACCTTACTTATATCAGGAAAAATTGGAAAAATGGGTGGGAAAGAACCGCGAACAACTATATGCTTATTGGGGATATCCGCAACAACAATGGAATATTGATAAAAACACTTCCGTAGTAAGTTATTATCAGACCGAACAAGCACCGACAGATGATGATTTCGAACCTTATGCCGGTATAATAAGTGCGGAGGCTATGGAAGAACCGCAATACGGATTACCGCCGGCACCACCATTATTTTATTGCAAAACATCGTTTGTAATACGTGATAATAGGGTAATCAGTTATAATTTTAACGGTGATGATTGTCATTAAAAAAATATTGACAGTTTCTTGTCTGATATGTTATCTTTAAAGCGAATTGGTCAGGAGAGGATTATAATCATGATTTGGTGGGTTATCGGCGGTTTGGTATTCATTATTGTCTTTACTGTTTGGCAATATATTTGATAAAATCAAACACTACGCAATAAAAAACACAAACTTTTATTAATGATTAGCCGGCTATTGTCAGGCAAGAAGTTGTTATCTAATAAAATAAGCCTGAAAAAATCTCGAAAAATAATAAAAAAACTTATTGACTCTGTACTTTTTTATGTTATTATCCGCGTCAACTAAGGCCAAATGTGCAAACATTTGGTTGTTAGTTTTGTGTAAAATTAATAACTTAAGGAAAATGTGATGCCTACATTTAATCAGTTAATTCGTAAATCACGAACACCAAAAGTGAAGAGAAACAAAGTTCCGGCTTTGAAATCTTGTCCACAAAAACGCGGTGTTTGTACAAGGGTTTATACAACAACCCCGAAAAAACCAAACTCAGCTTTGCGTA
>JAGDBT010000038.1 GCA_017958895.1 Alphaproteobacteria bacterium
CATTATTCTTATAAAATTTTCAATTAAATATTCGCTTTATAATACAAAGATTCATCTTAGGAATATGAAAGTGCGACGAGAGTAAAAGTAAATAACAAGTGGATGTTATTCTTTTAAGCGCCAATAAAAAGAACCTCCCGTAAAAGGGAGGTTTTTTTGTGGGGTAATTTCGGTTAACCCAGAACTATCTTTTAGAAAAGACATCATGCCCTTTGGAGGACATTTGAACGAATAACGGATTGCTTTTGAGAGTGCTTGCTTGGGCAAACTTCTTTTGTAAGCTATCAAGCTTTTTAATGGTTTTCGGTTCATTGGCCGCCACAACACGCAATTTTGCATCCAAACTTTGATAAATGGGCAAATCTTCTTTGCGAATATCATCCAAATCCAAAAACTCATTAATAGCGCTTTTCAATAAGCCGGCTTTGATTTCCGGAGAATCAACATGATAAACCAAATTTTTTAAGGTTCTTATACGGTTTCTGCCGGTCAGCAATTCGGCAATTTCAAGTTGTGTTTTTATGTAACCTTCTTTATCAACATTTTTCTGTTGTTCGGACATCGCCTCTAAAATATCCAGTTTATCGTTACCGGCATGAGTGTAGCCCAGCGCTATTTTATAATGCTCAATTATTTTTTCCGAACGCGAAGAAGAAAAACCTTTTATTTTTTTGGATTCTGCCAAAGTTTCAGCGTATAATTTGTGTGCCAGATACAGACTATGGTCATCATTACTGTTATCCATAATGCGATGGCAGGCATCTAAAACGCCTTGCGGATCATAATCATATTCATCTGACAGAGAATCTTTAATAGCCATTACAAGGCTGATATTCTTCTCAATCTTACTCAGGGCCTTTTTCATAAACTTGACGGAATGATGATGTTCACCCTGTTTTTGAGATTTTTGAGCAGAAGATTTTTCATAAGTTAAGGCAACATTATAATAGTAAGAAGCCAAAATCTCACGATTGATAGTGCCGCTACGGCAGGAATCCTGCATCTTCAAGATATCGGAATTGATTTCCGGAGAAATAACACCGAGGTTATACCAATCAAACAAACGACGTCCGGACCATACAATATCACAAGTATCGCTAAGTTCTTTTATGGAACTGGCTCTGCGATTGATCACTTCTTTGCAATTATCAAAGGAAGTTCTGGATAAATCCATTTCCAAACCCAAAACACTAATGAGTTCTTTCATGGCACGGTTAATGTTATCATCAACCAAACTGGTACTTTGGGCTTTAATTTTCCAGAGTTTCTCTTCCAAAGCCTCTTCGGCAACCAAAACCAATTTTTTGTGATACTTTTTTTGAAAAGCATTTTCCCGGTCATAATCTTTCCCGAGATACTTTGCAAACAGAGCATCAACTTCCTCCGGCTCATGCCCCCAAAGCCTCTTGGCAAAGGCATATAAGGATCTTTCAATAATTTCCTGATAACCGATAGGCCTTACTTCATCAATGGAAGTTGCCACTTCCGGGGTATTGGTTTCATTTTCGTTTGAATTTTTTTCTGACATATTATTTTCCTCTGGAAACTCTCAATCTTCTGGAAATTTACCATAAATATGTCTAATTTTCAACAAAAAAATTTATGATTTGATTTTTTGTTTAATCGGCAGATATACCGTAAAAGTATTACCGTTATAGGTTGTGGAGCTAACAGTTAAATTGCCGCGGTGGTGCATAACAATTTGCTTGGCGATGGCCAGTCCCAAACCTGTACCCTTTATTTTCATATCTTTATGAACTTGCATGCGATAAAATTTTTCGGTCAAACGAGCCAAGTCCTCTTTATTTATTTTTTGCCCTTTATTATTGAAAGATATGCTTACGGCTCTGCCTTCAGCCACATTTTGTCCGGCTTTTACCGGTATTTCCGGTACGGTTTTTATCTCTACGGTTACTTCCGAATTTTCCGGTGCATATTTTATGGCGTTATCGAGCAAATTTTGCAGAACCTGGTGAACCTGATTATTATCGCCGATAATTTTCGGAATGCGATTCAGTTCATTGATTTTTATATTGATGGAATGTTGAAAGGCTTTAATTTTTAAGGCTTGCATAATATCATCAATTACTTCGTGCAAATCTATTTTATCTTTCAAAGCTTTATCCTGTCCGACTTCCAAACGCGAAAGCGAAAGCAAATCTTCTATCAAATTGGACATATATTCCGCTTGTTCCTGCATGATGGCCAGAAAGGCCTCACGAGCCTCCGTATCATCTTTAGCCGAGGTTTGCAGAGTTTCTATAAAACCGGAAATTACGGATAAAGGTGTGCGAAGTTCATGGCTGGCATTGGCCACAAAGTCAGATTGCATTTTCTCAAAACTGAAAGCTTTGCTTATATCATATAAAGAGATAACGGCCGAGGCTCTGCCGTTTAAGTGAGCAGGTAATCGGGTAATGTGAGCATAAAATTGGCTGTTGGCAAATTCCGGAGCATGGAAAAACACGCTCTCGGACGAGGTTTTGCCTTTCAAAACTTTTTCGACGGAAGCGATAAATATGTTGGTGGAAAATATTTTATCTATACTGAGAGTGAATATATTTTCTCCCAAAAGCTGTTGAGCCGGTAAGTTGGCGCCGGTTATATTTCCTTCTCCGTCAAGCATTAAAATCGGGTCCGGCAAGGTGTCAAAAACCGCAGCATCGGAAAGAGCCTTTGCTTCAAGAGTTGCGGTTTTAGAAGTCCAAAAGCGATGAATGGATTTAAGGGCATCGGCTAAATCTTTCGTATCTTTTTCGGAAAGAACAATATTTTGATATTGCATGTCGCCGTTGGCAAGCGAATAAATATAGTTGCGAAGTAACTGCAATTCGGAACTTATCGGAAAAAGCAGAAAAAAGTTACAAAGAATTGCGAATAAAAGCCCTAAAAGCGCAATGGAAAGGGGCAAAAAGTCAAAATACAGCAAAGCAACTGATAACACCGCCGCCGGCACGGATAAAATGGCTACTCGTTTAAAGAATTGCGAGTTTATTGAACCTTGCTGCAATTTAAAGTAATGCTTCATGTATTTATCCCGTCAATAAAATTCATAAAATACTGGACTAG
>JAGDBT010000039.1 GCA_017958895.1 Alphaproteobacteria bacterium
TAAAAACTTTCAGCAAATGCGCTTGTGGCGGAATCGGTAGACGCTGCAGACTTAAAATCTGTTGGGATTTATCCCGTGCCAGTTCAAGTCTGGCCTAGCGCACCAAACAGCCTCCCGAAAGGGAGGTTTTTTGTTTGGTGAAGAGGACAGGCTTGAACTGGCAGGAAAGCCAGTTCACCCAAGCTTTTAGGCGGGCGGAAGAACGCCGGACGGCAAAGTCGGAAAGGCGAAGGGGTCAAGGAGCGTAGCGGATTGACAATTCTGGCGTGGATTGCGAAGCAAGACACAAAAGCAGCGCACCAAACAGCCTCCCGAAAGGGAGGTTTTTTGTTTTTTTATATCGTTCATTGGCGCGGCAATAAACGATAATTTTTCATTTTTCAAAAAAGACTTGACTTTTGTCTATTTTTTGATTAGAGTAAGAGCAATAAATGAATTAGTATGGATGAGATTGTAGATAGGTGTTGTCTTAACATAACTGATTTGTAGTCACTAACTTAAAACAAAAAACTATGTATTATTTAATTATGTTCGGACTTTTATCCGTAGGTCTGATTTCGTTTGCTTTACTTACAGAGAATGATAAAGCAAAGATTTTTTGTTTGGTAACCGGAACAACATTGTTTATCGGTTCGATGTTCGGATTTTTCGGCAGTCCGTGGCATTATTCCCCAGAGGAAGAGGGTTTTTCATGGATATCATTCCTTTGGGCGAGTGTCGGAGTCCTGATTTATTATGGAGTGATTTGGTTAATATTGAAGCTGAAAGATCGCCACGAAAGATAACACAAAAATTCCTCGGTTTTTTGATTTATCACAGAAGTGATGAATTGAAAACCGAGGTTGTTTTTTATTAAGTAATCTTTTTTCTAAAAATAATTTATACCCATAGCTTCTTTAACTTCTTGGAGAGTTTGCGAAGCTTTCAAACGAGCGACCTCGGTTCCTTTTCTCAAGATATTGAAAATTTCTCCCAAATCACGAGCCAAATATTCTCTTTTTTCTCTGATAGGTTTTAACTCGTTTTGCAATATTTCATTTAAGAATTTTTTGACTGTTCCGTCGCCCAATCCGCCGCGGCGATAATGTTCTTTCATTTCTTCCAAATTGTTATAGGTCGGTAAAAAGGCGGCAAAATGTTCATCACGGCAGAAAGCATCAAGATATATAAATACCGGATTGTTTTCCGTATGTCCCGGATCTTCTACACGAAGATGGGTTTGATCGGTGAACATGCTTTGTACTTTTTTCTTTATATCATTTGCGGAATCAGCCAAAAAAATGCAATTGCCCAAAGATTTGCTCATTTTGGCCGCTCCGTCCAAGCCCGGAAGTCTTGAGCATACGGAATTTTCTGGCAGAACAGCCTGAGGTTCAACCAAAACAGGTTTATAAGTTTGATTAAAAGAACGAACAATTTCACGAGTTTGTTCAATCATAGGCAACTGGTCTTCGCCAACCGGCACAAGATTAGCCTTAAATGCGGTAATATCGGCAGCCTGGCTTATCGGATAAGTAAAAAATCCGGTAGGGATGCTTTGCTTAAAGCCCCGCATTTGAATTTCATTTTTTACGGTCGGATTTCTTTGTAAACGGGATACGGTTACCAAATTCATATAATAAGCCGTAAGTTCAAATAATTGCGGCAATTGCGATTGAATAAATATGGTAACTTTTTGCGGATCAATGCCGCAAGCCAAATAATCAAGCGCAACCTCGGAAATATTGTTTTTGACCTTTTCCACATTATCGGCATTGTCGGTTAAGGCTTGCGCATCGGCAATCATGACATGCATATTATATTTGCCGCTGTTTTGCATTTCAACACGACGTTTTAACGAACCGACATAATGCCCCAAATGTAATTTTCCGGTAGGGCGATCCCCGGTTAAAACAATATCCATTTTTCCAATCCTTTTTTGCTTATATGAATATATTTCAGATAAAGGTTTGTCAACACAAATAATTCGAAATTCAGCAATTAACGCAAGAAACGCAACACAAAACAAAACACCAATAAAACGGCAAAAATCAGCAAATATTTAAGCCAAAGGAAATCTGTTTTGCTTTCTGTAACTTCTTCGGAGTTTGCTTGAGAGGCCAAATCACGAAAAGTGATGAACAACTGTTTATAATATTCCGCGGCAATCATTCCCTTTTGTTTGCTTTTTTTCTTATCAACGATTTTTTTGGCTTTTTTATAAAGAGGTTCAATTTTTTGTTCTTTATCAAACTTATCATAATTCAATAAAGAAATATTATCCATTTGGAACAAAAGATCGGTAAAACCGCTCATTTGCGGGCGAATTGCGGAGAGATACATCATTAAATCCGTATCGGTAAGAATTTTGGTTTTTAATCTTTTAGCGGCATAGTCAAGAGCTTCTCGGTTTACGGAGTCCATAATAATTGCATCAACTTTGTCGTTTGAATACATACCTTCTTTTTCGGCCATAAAACGTCTCATCTCAATGTATTTGAGGAGCGCTATATAACAAAAATCAAGTCCGTAAGTTTCCATGGCAAAACTCTAAAAATTATATCCGAGATTAAACATAAAGTAAGGGTTTTGTTTTTGCTCAATCGGCAAAACAAAAGAAGTGCTTGCGGATAATTTTTTATATTCGTAAACAGCTCTTAAATCGACAATTCCAAAATCTTTTTGCCGACGTTTATCAACAAGATCATAATAACCGTCGCAATCCTTTAAGGTTGCCGAAAGACGCGGTTTTTTGCCGAATTCATGAAAATATCTGCCGCCGGTACTCAAGGTTAAGGAATTTTGCGAATTAATATTAAACTTTTTAGCCAATTCCAAACCGATAAGAGATTGCGCCGAAACAATGTTTTCATCTTTAGTTTTTATACCCTTGCCGCTTTCCTTTATGCCTTTGGCGTATAAGCCGGTAAGGTTGAAACCGATGCTCGGTTCAATAGTGATAAATTTTGCATCAAAAGACTTTTTAGCCAGTGAATCAAAACCGTAAATATAGTTTTGAGTGTTGGCTTTATGATGATCTGTTACATCATGACGACGATAATGTCCGCGTTCAAAACCGGCCTTAGGTTTGATGAGGGCGGCTAAAGAATTGTTGCCGAAAGTAACAGGAATAAAGAATTGCAAAGAATTATTATAACGCGTCGCATTCTGTTTATAATCGGAATCAACTCTGGTAGCGCTTAAACCGAAACCGAAACGAGAATGAGTGCCGACTTGAGAGTCCTTAAAAGTATAAGCGGATAAAACCTTATCTTTATATCCGGAAAGTTCTTTTTTGGCACCGGCCTGATTTTGATAAGCCGTAAAATTAAAACGAAGTCGGTCATTGTTGTCAAGCGGTGATATTAAATCATCATTAACAAGCGCCGATAAGGTTCTTTCGGTTTGCAAGGTTTGGAAAATCATATTAGGCAGAATATTTGCCGCCAATTCACGATTCAGATAACTGTCAAACTGCTTTTTATAGGCAGCGGTTTTTAATAAATTGAAAAATTCTTCGTTATTGTGATTTTTATAATTCAATTTCAAATAAGAAGCGGTCTTTTTGTTATCTACTACCTTATCGAAAGATTGCATGGTCATGACAAGGTTATTGCTTTGCAAACCGGAAGATTGCAAAGAAGCCGTGAATAAATAGGAATCGGATAAAACATTTAAGCCTAAATTTTCTCCTATAAATGCATTTTCGCTGACATAAGAAGATTCAAAACCCTCGGTTACCAAATCAGAAGTAGCGATAATAGTTCCGGAGAGTTCCGGAGCTTCATACACGCCGTTTCTGCCGATGGCATAAGAAATATCGTCATTACTATCAAAATTTATAGGAGAAGAAGAACGAAGCAGACCGTTGTTGAGCATTGTCAATCTCGGGCGGACAAGTCCGGTAGAAGTAAGATTGTTATTAGGTAAATATTCGTCGTGATGCTCAGGATGTGTACCGATTACACTGATATTTGCTTCAAAATCTGCCGGCACGGGATTAGGAAGTTGATATTCTCTATATATAAATATAGGATAGTCAGCAGCATTGATAGCTCCGTCGTTTCTGATGGTCAGAGTGGCCTGACTGTCTTTTACGACAACATATATGCCATGTGTTCCGGTTGTGGTATCAATGGTTGCGGCGGCACTGTTAGTGATGGTTGTCGGAGCACCGACGGAGCTGTCAGCCACGGCAGAAATACCGATGGCAGATGATTTAATGGTGCCGTTGTTGGTTATTGATACTCCGCCTTCGGAAGCATATATTCCGTCAGAATAGCTGTTTATGGTGCCGTTGTTGGTTATGTCGGCGGAATTTTCAACCATAATTCCCTTACCTGACGAGGCTTTTATGTTGCTGTTGTTTACTATAAT
Source organism: Alphaproteobacteria bacterium (assembly GCA_017958895.1). Taxonomy (GTDB): domain Bacteria; phylum Pseudomonadota; class Alphaproteobacteria; order RF32; family CAG-239; genus RUG410. The sequence continues at coordinate 4,357 of JAGDBT010000039.1, forward strand.
GGCATTAGTTCCGGTAGTATGTATTCCGGCACCGGCAACAACTTCTATTTTATGTTGATTGACAATATTGACGTTTGAGCCGGAGGAAAAAATTCCGTATTGAACGCCGACAATATTTCCTTCGTTGACTATTCTGTTGTTTTCGCCGCCGGCATAAATACCGTAAGTTTTTGAATCGGATACGGTTCCGTACATAGTCATGGTTCCGCTGTTTTGTATTTTGGTATTATCTCCCGAAGAATAAATAAACATTGAAGTGCTGGTCGGCAAAGAGTTAGCATGAAAGTTAATAATGCCCGTATTGGTAATGGTGTTTGAAGAACCTTTGGAAAAAATAGCAAAACTGTTGGTAAGCGGCAAAGGAATTGTTCCCATGGTTATGGTTCCTTTGTTGGTTATGTTGGAATTTCCGTTGGTATAAATAGCAACGCTGTTGCTGCCTTTTATATTTATTGTACCCGACTGTTCATTGGTTAAAACGCTTTTTTGTGAAGCATAAAGACCTAAAGAGTAGTCTTTTTGAGTATTTATTGTTCCGGAATTTATAACGGCGGCATTATAGGCAGAATCACTGGCCATAGCCGCTGACATATAAGAATTGGTGTTAATTTCGCCGGAATTAAGCAAAGTGGAAAAATTGTTGGCATCTGCATAAGCATACATAGCAACGGAGTCCGATTCCGTATCATAAGTGTAGGCATTGAGATTTATAACCCCCTTATTTTCGGCTTTGGCTTGCTCTGTTTGCAAAGAAAGTCCGGATGTAAAAGACGAACCGAAAATATTGATAGTCGCATTTTGGGCATTATAAATGCGTTCTGTGGAAGATGACGATGACGAAGAGGTAGGACTTCGCGAAGTAATTACCGACTGTTGAATGTTAGGTTGATAGTTAGAGAAAGGATCATCAGCCGTTCCCGGTTCAGTGGCTGTTCCGGTTTTGGTGATATAATAGTTTATAGAAGCCTCATTACCGGCAACACTGTAAGAACCGCCGAAAACATTTGAATTTGCGGCGCTGTCATAAATGTTTATGATACCGTTATTTTTTAATTCCGTAGCACCGGCAAAGTCGTTAACCATGGCAAAAGAATCATAAGAAAAAACATTTATGGTGCCGGTATTGCTTATTTGTGTTTGCAGAGTTTTACCATAGCCGTAAATACCGATGTTGTTGAAATATTGCGTTGTGGTATTCGGTTTACCCAAAGTTATTACATTGGTATTATTGATAACGCCGCCGTTGAAACTGGCAATTCCGTAACTGTTACTGGCTTGAATGTTTATAATACCTTCGTTGTTTAAGGTTTGTTTTTTGTTAGGGTTTGAATACAATCCGGAAACGGTTCCCGAACCTTCAACAGACATCATGCCGTAATTGATTCGTTGATTACCGGCAGAAGTAACAATGGAAATATTGCCGTTATTGGTTAAATCTGCCAAATGCACGGATTGCATGCCGGCAGTGGCATCAATATTTGAACCGGAATTGTTTTCATTCAGCGTTATATAAATGTTGGCATTATTCACGGCTGTGGAATTGGCATCAGCGCGAATTCCGATAATACCACCCGTGCCCTTACGCAAAGTATCTTGCGAAGAAGGAATATATTCACCTGAATAAGAAAGACTTATTTCACCGTTATTGGTCAGAGAAACATTTTCGGCACGGTTAATATCATAAGAGCCGTTCAAAAAATTATTATTCAAGAAACTGGCCATACCGATAAGGTTTGTTTTTATGGTGGTTTCGGTCCCGCCGTCTCCGGAGCTGAGACTTATTTTGCCGTTTGTCATGTTAATCAAACGAGAGGTGTTTTCATTCAACTTTTTTCCGACATTAATAATCATGGCTTCCATACCGATTATTGAACCGACATTAGCGGAAACACCGGCAGAAGCATTGTTTGTTTGTTCGGTACTCTGAGTATCTGTACTGCTTTCACTGGCTTCTATGGCAGTACCTTTGATATCGCCGTTGTTTATTAAAGTGGAATTGGTATCGGCATACATTCCGATAACCGTATCGGTGTCGTTTTTACCCGAAAAATTTAAGCCTATGCCGTTTGAAGACGAATTTTGCAATATAATACCGGCACCGCTGTTGGTAGCAACGGAATTTTCGCTGGCAATCATGCCGATGGAAGCATTGGAACTGGTATTGTTTATGTAGCCTCTGTTTGTTACATAACTTTTATCAACCGCCACCATTGCGGCAACACCGTCCGATATTTTCAAAACGGTGTCGGTATCGTTTATGTAATAACCGCCTTTATGGGCTTTCAAAACGACATCAAGATATTTTGTGTTGTGCAAAACATCGGAATTTAATTTTATATCGGCAATTTTTTGGGTGTGTCCGTTTTTGGAAGTAATATCCGTTTTATTAATCACTTGTCCGGTAGTTGATTTTTTTATGGTTGCGCTCTTACCGGCCAAAGCTCCCAAACTGTAAGCCGGTTCTGTCGGATCTACGGGATCCACAGGATCTTCTTTTTTCTTTTTTGATCCTCCGCCACCGCCGCCGGCACCCAAGGCAATTGCGGTTGCTCCTCCGGCCAAGGCAATACCGCCTACCCACCACCAAACTTTCGGTGATATACTGTAAACTTCTTTACCCATTTTGCTGTATGCGGAACGAGAGGTTGCGGTTGTCGGAACCGTGCGGGATGAGTTTACAAAATCTTCGTAATCGGAAATGTTTTGAACGCAAGGATGATTAGGGTTTGCTCCGGCCGCGCGGAAAGCATTATAGGCATACACATCGTGTCTTTTGGCGGCAATACACAGGCCGGTATCACCATCGGCATTTACGGAGTCAATATTCAATCCTCTGTAAACCGCCGCTCTTAAAGATTCAACATCGCCGATTCTGGCAAGCCGATACATTTCACCGAAGGATTCCGGAGCCAAATTATAGGCAGCGGCCGGTTGCGGTAAGACGGAAAAAGCAAACGAAAACAAGGTCGTTGCACAGATAAAATTTTTTAACGATGCTTTATGCATGGTAAACCCTTTCCTACACTATTACGCGGTAAGTATAATCTTGAAACTTTAAGTTTTGGTAAATAAAACAAGAAAAAAGCCCCGTTAAAACAGGGCTTAGCGATTAATTTTGTGTGGTTTTTATTTCCAGTTTTTTGAATTTTTGTTTTTCTACCGGAGATTTCGGTATGGAAATACACAAAACACCGTGTTTATAATGAGCAACGGCATTGTCATAATCCAAATCCCACGGCAGAGGAATGGTACGTTTAAACGAACCGTAAGTTATTTCCGTAAAATAAGCATCTTTGTTTGCTGTTTCTACGCTGTTTTTCTTTTCTCCGCCGATAGAGAGATAACCGTCGGAGGAAATTTGCAAATCCAAATCTTTTTCATCAATGCCCGGCAATTCGGCAGTAATGTTTACCGCGTCCTTGGTTTCGGCAATTTGCATGCGCGGTTCGAGCTCTCCTGATGAAAGATTTTCGGCGGTGGTTGCAGACGGTTCAACGCAATTCCAAAAATAATTCATTAAATTATTGAATTCACTCAAACGGTTGTGAGAAACATTTTCTGCCGCATGAGTTCGTCCGGCACCTGAAATTATGTTTTTCATTTTCCACCTCTATTTTGTGGTTTTAGCAGTACCGTGAGAGGTTTCTTTTTCGCTCGGTTTGCTTTCGCCGCAAACACCCGAAGAACCGCAACATTGTTGATTTTTATTTCTGTTTAATTTCATTTTGATTTCTCCTTTTTTTGTTAAATTGCAAAAACTGTTGTTTTCACGTGGCTAGAGATAAAATCAAAAAAGAGAAAAAAAAGCTGTCTATTCGGTCAGATAGTGTGAATTTTATTTGCTTTCATGATATGATTTTTCGGTATTTACATTCCAAACAGCCGTTTTATCGGAAGTTTTTCCGGTCAGATAATCAACCAAAGCAAAGGCGGTGGCCATGGAATGATCCATGTTGTTATAACGATGTTGCCCGTTGCGTCCTATACAAAAGAGATTGTCGAAAGAATTGATATAATTTATGATTTTATCAATGTCTTTGTAGGTGTCAAAATATGCCGGATAAGCTTTTTTGACTCGTTCAACATGAAAATCTTCAATTTCCGCGGAATTATTTATTATGCCCATTTTTTGCAATTCCGATGCGGCGTGTTCCAACCATTGTCTATCGGTCATTTGCCAATATTCATCGCCTTCGGAGCAGAAATATTCCAAACCTATCCATACCGATTCTTCGGGCTTTTTCACCAAATAAGGCGACCAGTTGTTGAATATTTGAATTCGGCCTAGTTTAACGGAAGAATCTTGAACATAAATCCAACAATCGGGAATGAGATTATTTAGGGTTTTTATTTTGGTTTGATTTTTTAAGTTGATTTTTTTTAGCAATACCCCGACCGTAACGAAGTCACGATAAGGCAAACCTTGCGCAAGCTCTTTAATTTTATCCGGAGCATCTGTTCCGGCTATAAGGTCTTTTATCGGCATGGATGAAATAACAATATCGGCCGGTAGGGTTATTTTTTTGCCGTCCTTTTCATAGATAACTTCCGTTAAATGTTTTTGCTTGCTGTTAAAAGCGATTACTTTGGCATTTTTTATTATTTCGACACCGTTTTCTTTTATTTTTTCGGCGGCGGTTTCCCAAAGTTGTCCCGGTCCGTATTTCGGATAGGAGAACTCTTCAATGAGCGAAGTTTCAATATGTCTTTTTTTGCAAGGGAGTATTTTTTGGAATATATCTTTTATGATTGCCCATATCGATAAACCTTTAACTCTTTGTGCACCCCAATCAGCCGAAATATCGCGAGGATGACGTCCCCATAGTTTTTCGGTATAACCTTCAAAAAACATGGAATATAATTTTTTACCGAAGCGGTTTATGTAAAAATTTTCCAAGGAAGTTTCCGGCAACTTGCGTAACATACTTAATATATAACTTAAAGCTGCTTTTGCGGTGGTAAAAATTCCGAGATTGAACACCGTATTTAAACTGAGTTTAAGCGGATAATCGAAAAATTTGTGCTTATAAAAAATTCGCGAGATTCTGCGTCTTTTTAACATAACAATATCTTGCTTTTCGGGATCAGGTCCTCCGCTGTTTAAGGCAAAATTGCGTTGAGTTTTGAGGTCATCAAAGGAAGGGGCGCCCTGTAAAGGCATTAAATCATTCCACCATTTTACCACTCTTTCATCTTTGGAAAAAAAGCGGTGTCCGCCGATATCCATGCGATTGCCGTTATGATTGACGGTGCGGGAAATGCCCCCTATACAATCGTTTTCTTCCAGAACGGTTATTTGATAATTCTTTTTGTTTTTTATCAATTCATAAGCAGCAGTTAAGCCGGCCGGCCCCGCGCCGATGATGACTACTTTTTGCATGAGACACCCCCGATTACAATTACCTTAAATTATCTTTAAATAAAAAACAACAATTAAATGTCGCTTGCTTTTTATAAAATATCGCATTAAATTTTTGTTGTGAGGGAATGATGAAGAAGTTTTTTTGTTTTTACTGTCAGAACTATGTTTCGCCGTTTAAGTTTTTTAAGTGGCGTTTCTGTCCGCATTGTAAACGTTTTATGCAAGATAACGGAGAAGGTTTTTATCGGGTTTGCGATAAATGCGGAGCAAATTTGCCTGCCGATGCGACAAAGTGCTTAAAATGCGGATATCATTTCGGAAACACTGAAAATCAAATAAGCAAAATCGGAGTTAAAGGTCTTGCCGGATGGCAACAATGGCTGGTGAACGCTGTTTTTTTGTTCGTGAGTATAGTCTTAGGCGTTTTTGTTTTATATATATCTTTTTATGCTTTCGCATTCTTTGTTTTGGTAGGGTTGATTTGCTTTATTTTCGTGTTTCTGAGTTCGTTTTTTTATAACGAATAAATACGCTGTATTTAAAATTACGGCAAGAAAAAACCCCGAACTTGAGGCTCGGAGTTTTTGTTTTTTATAACCTGTTATTGAGCTGAACCGAAGTTTCTCAACTGGGTAATAATATTCTCGGCGGTAGATTGTGCCTCCGGACTGATACCCATAGATTGAAGAGCCAATCTTTTAGTGCAGGTGGACACCATGTCTTGAGCCGTTGCTTTTAAGCCGTTAGTGAACAAAGTTCCGGCTTGCAGACGAGAATTACCTTCCGCCAATAAGCAACTGTGCATTCTGGCCGTGGTAGAATCTGTTGCGCCCTGAGAACCTGTTAAGGCTGATAAATCAGAGCAGGCAGATAAAACAAGTAACATACTTGCCAAAGCTAATTTTTTCATGATTCATTCCTTTTTTTTGTTAAGACAAAAGTATTGTAGTTTAACGCGTATAAATGTCAATATTAAGAAATTAAATATTCCACAAGCCGCTGACAATCAGATATTGACCGTAAATGTATAAAACATAAAAAGCCACCAACACGGAGCCTTCTTTGCGTGAAATATAGTAGTTATAAGCCATAATCGGAAACAAAGAAGCGGTGGCGAGCAACATCATCCATAAATCAAAACGCAAAAATTGGGTGGCAATCGGCACATCGGTAATGGCGGAAGTTACACCCATAATACAGAGAATATTCCAAATATTTGAGCCGATAACATTACCCAGTGCAATATCGTTTTGTCGGCGATAAGCGGCAACGCAACTGGTGGCAAGTTCCGGCATGGAAGTGCCGACGGCAATAACCGTTGCGCCGATAACGGCTTCGGATATGCCGAATATTTTTGCCAAAGACACAGCACCTTTTACTAAAAACTCGGCGCCGTAGGTTATGGCAAACAAACCGGCAAAAGTAATCAAAATGACATATAGCCAACTCTTTTTGCTTAAGGCGGAAAATTCTTCCTGCTGCGGATTTTTTTTCGCCTGAAGGTAGTTGAAATACATAAAGGCAATCAGCATGGTCAAGAGGATTATCCCGTTATAAAAATATAGAGTTTTTTGCAAACAAAAGGCTATAAAAATCAAAGTAATTATGCTCAAAATCGTAAAATCACGATAAAAGGCTTTTTTCTCGCCGCTGATCGGATATATTACGGCAGATAAGCCCAATACCAAAAAAATGTTTGCAATATTCGAGCCGATAACGTTGCCTACGGAGATGCCGGCATTGTTTTGTAAGGCAGCTTTAACGCTGACCAACAATTCCGGTAAAGATGTTCCTAAGGCCACAATGGTTAAACCGATAATCAGGGAGGGAATATGTAATTTTTCAGCCAAGGCGACTGCGCCGCGTACCAAAAATTCGGCACCGCCTATCAATAAAATAAAACCGCTTAACAAAGCAACTAAGGCTGTGAACATAGTATTTAAACTCCTTATTATTATCTCTTTATCAGAAATAAGTTTAAATAATGCTAATTTAAAGAGAAAACCCGTCGAAGGATTTTTCCTTGAGCGGGTTTTCTTTTTTCATAGATTTTCGACCTCACGAATGAGCTCGTCCATATCCGATAACTCTTCTTGCGTTCCGTTGTACTTGAGCCAGTTTCCGCGGCGATAATTCTGCATGTCGTTAAGCAAGAGTTGTTTTTTCTCTGCGTCAGGAGCTTGTTTAAGGGCCTGAACTGCGGCGGCAAACAGCCATAACTGATAAGCTGTTTGGCCGGGTTTTAAAAATTTTTTAGGTTCCATAATTATAAAACGTTTTACAAAGAAAGAATAATGCTTAGAAAATTTTTTGTCAATAAAAATTTCTTTTCGGAATAGATAGAGTGTAACCTGAAAAAACGGTTTTACTTTTTCGGATGTTTGAGTAAAATGGGAAAAAATAAGAGGTCGCAAATGATTTGGTGGGGCTATTTTTTTACGGCGGTTTAAATTGTTTTTTGTTTTTGGGATATCAAATCAGTATAAAAAATTGGGCGGGATTGTTGGAAATTTTGGTTATCATCAGTAATTTTGCCTCGTTTCTGAAATACAAAAAGAAAAGCAAACTTGAGGAATAAAATAAGGTTATGTCGGGTTCTTTGATTTTGGGAAATCTTTTTTCATTGGCGGCCTCGCTGTGTACGGGAATGTCGGTTATCAAAAAAAGCAAAACGGACTTTATGTATTGGCAGGTCGGCAATACCCTATTTGCGATTTTGACTAATCTGGCCTTGTTTTCATTTACGGGAATGACCACAAATTCCGTATCTTTGGTCAGGAATATTTTTGCCTATAAAAATAAATTAACGGTGCGCCTTACTTTTGTTTTGCTGGTTATCAGCGTGGGGCTGGGGTTGTGGTTGAATAATCGCGGTATTATCGGTCTTTTGCCGGTTTTTTCATCGGCTTGTTATACAATTTGTGTTTATATTACCAAAAATGAACAGCAACTTCGTTATGCCTTAATCGGTGATTTGACTCTGTGGTCGATTTATTATTTGTACATACAAGCCTATCCGTCGGTTATTACCTATACGATATTAAACATTTGGACAGCCGTGCAAATTGTTAAATATTATAAAAAAGTTTAGCGGATTGTTTAATCTTTTATTTTCGATGCTTGAAGATAAAGCAAACAACCAAAATTAAGCCGGTTGCTACGCCGCATATTGTTGAAACATTGAGAGGCAATCGGAAACCTATTTTATCAAACATGATATAAGTTGTGCAAACCGCAGTCATAAAACCGGCCGGCAACAGAGTGAGCCAAAACCACTTTTTTTCACGATAAAGGTAAAAAGTTGCCATCCATAAAGTTATAGTGGCTAATAATTGATTTGCCCAACCGAAATAAGTCCAAATGGTGGTTAAATCAAAAAAGCTCATGGCAATTCCGCCGGAAAGCACGCAAGCGCTGATGATTAAACGTTTTTTGAGGGTTTTATCTTCCTTGCGCCAATAATCGGCTATGGCCAACCGTGCCGAACGAAAAGCCGTATCACCGGACGTAATGGAAAGTATGACCACCGACATAATTGCTAAAGCACCGCCGATACCGCCTAAATAACCGTTTGCAACACCGGTTACCACTCCGCCCGGACCGGCATTTTGAATAACAGAGCTTAAACCGTCGCTGCCGCGATAAAAAGCAATACCGAGGGTTGCCCAAATCAGCGCTACAACTCCCTCGGTTATCATCGCTCCGTAAAAAATCGGTCTTCCGTATTTTTCATTAGCCAGACAACGAGCCATCAATGGTGATTGCGTGGCATGAAAACCGCTGATGGCACCGCAAGCGATGGTGACAAACATCAACGGGAAAATCGGCAGGTTTTTCGGATGCAGATTGGCAAAAGTCAGTTGCGGATAAAAATCTTGTCCGCGAGTGAACAGCACACCGACCATGGCAACGGAAACACCGATTAACAGCAAAGCAAATAAAGGATAAAATCTGCCGATTATCTTATCTATAGGAAACAGTGTTGCGGCAACAAAATATGCCAATATCACAAGATATGCACCAAACACAAGCGGATTTGTTATAGAAAATTCCTTTACACCAAAA
>JAGDBT010000040.1 GCA_017958895.1 Alphaproteobacteria bacterium
CTCGGTAAGACGTTTCAAGGTCTCGTTGCGCCCCAGAATTACGGCAATTTCGGTTGCTCCTCCCGGAGTTGTTTCCTTGCCGGAAAGGGCTATACGCAAAGGATATAAAATCTGACCATTTTTCATTTCATTAGCCGCGGCCAAGGTTTTTAAGCTCTCAAACAAAGCTTCGTTATTCCAAGAAACAACGTTACGAAGCACCGGCAGAGCCAATTCCAAAGCCTTTCTGGCGATAATCACATCGGTTTTCATCTTTTTATTTTCATACAAAGAGGCCGGATAATCAGGTAAATGAGCAAAAAAGTCGGTTTCTGCCGGAATTTGCCCCAATGTTTCAACACGCGGTTGCAATACGGCGCTGAGTTCTTTCAAATTCAATTCCGAGCTCAAATGGCTGTAATAAGGCAAAGCCAAGTCATGAAACTCTTCCAAACTCAGATTACGAATGTAGCAACCATTCATCCAAGTCAGCTTTGCAATATCAAAAATTGCCGGAGATTTATTTAATCTTTCGCTTGAAAAACATTGTTCAAGTTCTTGAAGTGAAAAGATTTCTCTTTCATCTCCCGGGTTCCAACCTAACAAGGCTATATAATTCAAAATTGCTTCCGGTAAATAGCCTTTGGCCACCAAATCTTGGAAAGAAGCATCACCGTTGCGTTTGCTGAGTTTATGCTGAGCATCTTTCATTACCGGCGGCACATGCACATAAATCGGAGGTGTCCAGTCGAAAGCCTCATAAATCAAATTATATTTAGGGGTTGATGAAATATATTCGTTGCCGCGAACCACATGGGTAATGCCCATTAAATGGTCGTCGATGACATTGGCAAAGTTATAAGTCGGTAAGCCGTCGCTTTTCAATAAAACACCTTCATCAAGCTCATCATAGTCGATTTCGATATCGCCGTAAACCACATCATGAAAGAGAGATGTGCCTTTTTTATTGATGTTTTGACGCACCACATAAGGTTCTCCGGCAGCAATACGTTTTTTTGCTTCTTCCAAAGGAATGTTTTTGCACGGGTCTTTTAACTTTGCATGAGTTTCAAGACCTTCTTCTTCATCTTCATTTTCTTCTTTTTGTGCGCAAAAACAATAATGTGCGCCACCAAGTTCAACCAGTTTATGAGCATATTCGGCATAAATCGGTTTACGTTCCGATTGCACATAAGGACCATACGAACCGCCGATGTCCGGACCTTCGTCCCAATTCATACCCACGCGCTTTAAGGTGCTGTATATTATGTCCGTTGCGCCTTCAACATAACGTTTTTGATCGGTATCTTCAATGCGCAGAATAAAATCTCCGCCGACAGATTTGGCAATTAAATATTCGTATAAAGCAGTGCGCAAGTTACCGATATGCATATAACCGGTAGGACTCGGCGCAAATCTGGTTCTGATTTTCATTGTAACGTCCTTAATTAGTTAAACATAGGCACAAGCATATATCAAAAAATAACGATTGCAAGTGTTTTATTCATTTATAAGCTGACACATGGCACCTATAAGGTTTTGTGCTCCTTGGCAAACATCAAGCATATTGGTGGCTAACATATAGGCAGGAGTGCTGCAAACACGGTTTTCTTTATCAACGCAAACCTCTCTTACTCCGACTTCTTCGTGTATGGCTCCGAGTTTTTCCAGTTTTTGCGCGGTCGCGCCTCCCGCTCCCAAAGTAAAGTGAACTTTCTAATCGGCCAAGACCATGGCAATAAGCACCGGAGC
>JAGDBT010000041.1 GCA_017958895.1 Alphaproteobacteria bacterium
GGAGTTATATCTTTGAATTGAATGCCCGGCTCGGGAAAGTCAGGTACGTTACGAATATGTTTTTTTAGGTTTTGCAAATTCATTTTTATCTCCTCAAATTTGAAACGATTATAAATAAATTGCGACAAATATCAAGAGCGGCGCAAAAATTTTTGTTGAAGACTTAAATTTTTTGTGTTATCGGAAAAGTGTTTAAGGAATGAGAATATGCGTGGATTGTATTTGTTTATAATTTGGCATAACGCGGCAAAAAAAGAAGCGGCGATTATGCAGAATATCAATAAACGTTTTGAAGTTTTTCGGACCTATGAAGTAAATTGGTCGGATAAGTTGTTTCCGGTTAATTTGTCGCGTTTTTACGGTAAAAAATTGCCCAAGAGTTGCCGCAAAGAAAAAGAAGTCGGATTCGGTGCTTTTAAAGTGGTGTTGGTTTATGATAACAAACAACGGCTTACTTGCGGAAAAAATAAGAAAATGATCAATGCCAAGGCCAGATATCGCAAGTTGTGCGGCGGAAATGTTATACATGCCAGCGATAATGAGGCGGAAACCAATGAAAATCTGTTATTTTTGTTCGGGAAAAATATTGAAGAAATAAAGTCTGAAAGAAAAAGAACAAAGCCGTTGGCCTATAAGCATGATTTGGTCGGTGCACAAGGGTGGAAAAGTCAGGCGGAAGTTATAGATTTTGCTCGTAAAATATCCGGCGTTGAAGTTTGTGAAAGTAAGCAAGATTATCAATTTTCGGCGCTTGATCCGTTTTTGCTTTCCAGATTGTTAAACGCCAAGAAAAGCAAGTGGCCTTGTTCCGCAAAATATTTTATTATGGTAAACGGTAAAGAACTGCCGATTTATATTCATAAAAGCAAGCCGCAAAAAACAAAATAATCTTTATTTATAAGGAAAGGCTTTTATAAGGTCATCGCAGATTTTATCAACTTCCTGCTCTTTGATTTGATATTGCGCACGATAGTCGGCAATATCCCGGTCGGTAATTATCGGGTGATTTGCCAGATATACCGGCTGATAATCAACATGGTCGAACACCGAATAATAATCGCGGAACTTATATTCCCCGCCTATAACATTATCGCCGATAATCAGATGTTTATTCGGTATGTTTAAAGAGTCGGCGCAAATTAAACCATGCATGGCAGAAGAAAGAATAAAACCGCATTCGGCAACCGCGGAAACAAAACTTTCACAAGGTTGCTGAATATCTATAAAAGTGTAAGAATTTTTTTGCAAATCAAGATGACCGGCATCAAAAGCACCTTTGTCTTTAAAGTGCAAAATAATTCCGACATCATATTTTTTGTTTCGTTTAATATGCGGGAACATTCTTTTAACCAACAGGCCGGGGTCTCCGAGAGCAACTTCCTGTATTTTAGCGGCATTTTCTCCCGATATTTTTTGACACAGCTCACGACTTAATTTGCCGCGCAAAGCATAAAACTCCATCTCATCACTAAAGGCAACAATCTCGGATTCGGGGTGTTTTATAAAACCTGAGCCGAAAACTTTTATGCGGTGTTTAAGATGAAAAGGCCGTTTTTTTATAAAGGAATTAAGAATAGAACCGATAGCGATAAATTCGGCCTTTTTAGCGGGAACTCTTTTATACGGACAAGCAAAAAAATCAAGGAGATTTTCATTGAGTTTATCGCCGAAATTGTTAGATTTGGCCTGATAATAGATTCTTACTTTTTTCGGGGCGAAAAGTTTGCGTAAATTTGCAAAAAAAGGCATACAAAAATCTCCGCTTAAAAACAGAAGAAGCCCCGACAGGGGGCTTTTCCGTGATTGGCGGATAGACAGGGATTCGAACCCTGGATACCCTTTAGAGGTATACACGATTTCCAATCGTGCGCCTTAGACCACTCGGCCATCTATCCAAATTAGTCGGCATATTAGCCGATTAATTTTAATTGGCAAGAGTTTTTTTAATAATAAGGAATAACTCTTGATTCTGCACCGTTTATCAGCATACAACGTTGACCGGCAGACAGTAAGGTATCTGTGCCCTGGGTAACGCTGTAAATTTGGCCGTTATCGGTACGAACGACATATTCATAACCGCTTTGTTTCATCATGGCATCTTGAGCCAAATTACCGATTAACATACCGGCCGCGGCACCACCTAATGCACCAAAGGTGTGAGAAGCACTGCCGTGTCCGATGGTAGAGCCGGCAACGCCTCCGGCCACGCCGCCGAGGGCGGTACCGACGGTATTATCATTACTGCTGACGTTTACCGTACGAACGGAAACAACCGTGCAAGGAAAAGCATTGCTGGCCTGACGAACAGCACCATAGCTGTAATCATTGCTGCCTATACGCGGTGCACAAGCGGCAACGGCCAAAACAAAAGGAACTGCATATAAAAAGTTTTTGTTCATATTTTTTACTCCCAAGTTTTTACTCAGTATATAATTATCCATATGAAAAATATTGTCAAGACTAGACAATTAAAGATGAATGATATATAGTGCATAAGATTTTTAAAAAAACAAAGAGGGAAAAATGTTAAAAAGAACGAAAATTAAAGCATTATTGGCTTCGGATAAGACCTTGCCGGAAGTATTGGTTAAAGGTTGGGTAAAAACAAAAAGAGATTCTAAAGACTTCTCGTTTATTGAAGTAAACGACGGTTCTTGTTTGAAAAATATACAGATTATCGCCAATAATACCCTCAATAATTACGAAGAAATAAAAAAGCTTACAACCGGTTCATCGGTTGCGATAAAAGGTGCGCTGGTTGAATCGGCGGGCGGCAAACAAAAATACGAAATAAAGGCCGAAAATATAGAAATATACGGACTTGCTCCGGATGATTATCCGTTGCAGAAAAAGGGGATGACCGATGAATTTTTGCGCAGTATAGCGCATTTGCGTCCGCGTACGAACAAATACGGCGCAGCTTTCAGAGTACGCTCCCGTTTGTCTTATGCCATGCACAATTTTTTGCAAGGTCGCGGATTCGTTTATGTTCATACTCCGATTATTACGGCTTCGGATTGTGAGGGAGCGGGAGAAATGTTTCAGGTTACGGCGTTGGATTTGAAGAATCCGCCGTTATTGCCGAACGGAGAAGTTGATTACAGTAAAGACTTTTTCGGTAAAGAGGCCAGATTAACCGTTTCCGGGCAGCTTAACGGTGAAATGTATGCTTGCGCTTTGGGTGATATTTATACTTTCGGTCCGACTTTCCGCGCCGAAAACTCAAACACGCAACGTCATGCCGCCGAGTTTTGGATGATTGAACCGGAAATGGCATTCGCCGACCTGAACGACGATATGGATTTGGCTGAAGATATGGTGCGTTATTGCGTGAAAGACATTATGGAGAATTGCGCTGAAGATTTGGATTTGTTTGAGCGCTTTGTTGATCCGACCTTAAAGGCAACTTTGAGTAATATTGTTGATAACGGATTTGCCCGCATTACCTATACCGAAGCTATTGAGATTATGAAAAAATCCGGTCATAAATTTGAATATGAGCCGGAATACGGTATTGATTTGCAAACCGAACATGAACGCTTTTTGGCGGAAGAACATTTCAAACGTCCGGTAATCGTTCGTGATTATCCGAAAGAAATCAAAGCCTTTTATATGCGCCTTAACGACGATGGTAAGACGGTTGCGGCAATGGATGTTTTGGTACCGAGAATAGGTGAACTTATCGGCGGTTCGCAACGTGAAGAACGTTATGATGTTTTGGTGCAAAAAATCAAAGATATGGGCATGGATATCAGTAATTATGAGTGGTATCTGGATTCGCGTAAATACGGAACGGTACCGCATGCCGGTTTCGGTATCGGTTTTGAAAGAATGATGATGCTGGTTACGGGTATTGCCAATATTCGCGATACCATTCCTTTCCCGAGAACCCCTAAATCAATAGGATTTTAAGGAAAAATGAAAAAAATATTGTTTATCTGGAGTTTTTTATGGTTTGCCTTTCCGGTGTTCGCAAGCGAAAATACCGGAGGGGCGGATTATGACGAAGAAGCTGAAATAAAGCCTCTGGACATACAATTATCGGCAGAAGAAAAATTGCAGGAAAACAGTACGGACTTAAATTTTATAGAGAATGAAACCAAATTGGCGGATTTGCCATGCAACGATGAATATTTGGCGGAAAAGGTACGAGAATTTATTTTGCAGAATACCGAAACGGCAAAGTTGCGTTCCGTTACCGAAAAACGTTCAAGATTGCTGTTGGTAAAAAATTTGCATGAATTTGAAGAGTGTGACGAAAAAGAGGCTAAAGAGCATTTTGAAACTTCTGCGGCTTTGGTAACTTTGCGCATCAATCAAAATCGGCAAATTAAGCATATTTGCATCAGTCGCGGCAACAGCTCAAAGAAATTCGGTGATATTTATATTTTAATATATCAGGAACTTGATCACTATAAAGTTACGGTTACTAATTTAATCAAAACTCAAGCCACCATCGATAATGCTTCTTTTATATACAGTGAGAAGAAATGACCGGCGGGAAAGATATAGTTGTTTATGAAAACAAATCAAATCTGCCGGCTCTGGTAGAAGAAGACGGACTGCATGCCTATTTGGAACAAATCAAGCAATTTCCGGTGTTGAGTGAAGAAGAAGAAAATAATCTGATTCGGGAATTCAAAGAAAAAGGTAATTTGCAGGCGGCGCAAAAGCTTATAACTTCACATTTGCGTTTGGCAGTCAAAATTGCTTTAACCTATCGTCGTTACGGTTTGCCGACGGCGGATTTGATTTCGGAGGCCAACATCGGGTTGATGCAAGCGGTAAAGAAATTTGATATGAGCAAAAATGTCCGCTTGTCAACTTATGCCATGTTGTGGATTAAGGCCGCCTTGAACGATTTTGTTTTGCGTTCGTGGTCGTTGGTAAAAATCGGTACCGTGGCGGCGCAGAAAAAACTGTTTTATAATTTGGGACGCATTAAGGCCAAGTTAGGATTATACGATAATAAAGAACTGGAACCGACGGTGGTTAAAAAAATTGCCTCGGAGCTCGTGGTTGATGAAAAAGATGTGGTAGAGATGAATCGTCGCATGGGCGGTGACAGCTCACTGAATATGTCGGTCAATAAAGACGATGAAACGGTGGAAGCGATAGATTTGTTGGCGGATAAAAGCCAAAATATCGAGGGACGTTTGGAACAAAAGCAAGAGAATGATTTAAAACGTCGGATTCTGCTTAAGGCCATGGAAAAATTAAATGAACGTGAGCAATATATAGTAAAGTACAGGATGTTGACCGAAAATCCGCAAACTCTTGATGAAATAGGTGAAAAGTTCGGAGTTAGTCGAGAACGGGTACGACAGATTGAAAAAAGAGCTTTTGAAAAACTGTCGGCTGAAGTAAAAAGTGCTATGTCGGCGGCCGCACAATGACGGAATATTTAGACTTTATCGTTAAAGATTTGGTGGCAACCGGTGTGGACAGCCCTCTTTTGGAAGCAAAATTGTTGATGGCGGAAGTTTTGCATAAGCCGTTGCAGGAAATAAATAAAGATACGGCTTTAAGCGAAACGGAATTTAATGAGATAAAGAATTGCTTAAAGCAAAGAAAAGCGCATAAGCCGCTGGATAAAATTTTGGGGCATCGCGGCTTTTTCAAATTTGATTATTTGGTTAATACCGATGTGTTGACACCGCGACCGGACAGCGAAATTTTGGTGGAAGAAGCGTTGCAGTTGCTTGCAGAAGATGAAACGGGAAAAATTTTGGATTTGGGAACGGGCAGCGGTTGTCTTATAGAATCAATTTTGAGCGAGAGACCTTTAATGCAAGGTGTGGCCGTGGATATTTCCGAAAAAGCTTTGGAAACAGCCGAGCAAAATGCCAATATTTTGGGCCTGGATAAGAGAATTTGTTTTTTGCGGGGAGATTGGTTTAGTGAAAATTTTGCGGATAACTTTTCCGAGAAGTTTGATATTGTGGTAAGCAATCCTCCTTATATACCGACAAAAGATATAGAAAATTTGGCTCCGGAAGTGCGCAATTATGATCCGCTGTCGGCACTTGACGGCGGAGAGGACGGATATGCAAGTTATCGGCGTATAGCGGAAATTGCCCCCTTGATTATAAAGGACGGCGGTTATATATTATTGGAAGCCGGATACGGTCAGGCCACGGAAATAGTGAAAATATTTGCGGACAGCGGTTTGTTTTGGCTGAAGACAGTTAAGGATTTATCGGGTACGGAGCGTTGTGTAATTATGCAAAAAGCAGTTGCACAAAGCAAAAAAATTTAGTATACAGTACCTGAGGCAGGTTTTGTCGCCTCTGAATTTGTTTTTAATTTTAATATTTTTTGTTTTTTGAATAGGTTTAAATGAAAA
>JAGDBT010000003.1 GCA_017958895.1 Alphaproteobacteria bacterium
CGGCAAAGCGAGCGATGCCAATGTTAGAGTTGTTTGAAAAATTTTCTTGACAAATTATACAAAAGGTATACAATCTGTGTGTGTTTTGTAAATTATGCTGATTATTTAAATATAATATATATTATGAAAGAGAAAGAAAAAAGGGTAGAGGAAATCCTCTCCAGGGGCATTATTCAGAATATTTTGCCCTCTGCCGAAGAGTTCAAGAAAAGATTGTTATCTGACGAACCTATGCGCTTCTACATTGGCGCCGATCCGACTAGCAATGCGTTACATTTAAGTCATGCAAAAAATTTTATGCTGTTGGAGGAATTTCGTCAGCTTGGACATAAAGTCTTTGTACTTTTCGGGGATTTGACCGCTTGCATCGGCGATCCTAGTGATAGGAATTCTGCTCGTTCAAGACTGACACGTGAGCAGGCTCGGAAAAATGTTGAAGATTGGGTGCGTCAAATCCGCCCGATAATCAATTTTGATGACCCTGTTAATCCTGCGGAAGTTGTTTTGAACAGTACCTGGTTTGATAAGATGTCTGTCACCGAATTGATAGACTTACTGTCAAATTCAACGGTTCAGCGTATGTTGGAACGCGATATGTTCCAAAGACGTCTGGAAGAAAGTCGTCCTATCCATTTGCACGAGTTTATCTACCCGATGTTCCAAGGGTTTGATAGTGTTGCTCTGGATGTTGACGTGGAAATATGCGGTTTGGACCAGACATTTAATGCCTTAACCGGACGTACTCTTGTTCGTCGCTTTAAAAATAAGGAAAAGTTTGTCGTTTGTGTTAATTTGATGGAAAATCCCGTAACCGGTGAACTGATGTCAAAGTCAAACGGTACCGGAGTTTTTCTTAATACAGATGCTCAGACGATGTTTGGTCAAATTATGGCTCTTCCCGATGAGATGATTGAGCTTATTCTGATTAACAATACTCGTGTTCCTCTGGAGCAGATAAAAGCATTGGATATTCAGAACAATCCTCGTGATGCTAAGCTTTTTGCCGCATCGGAAGTAGTGCGTATTTTTCACGGTCAGGCGGCTGCCGATTCTGCAAAGCAGACATTCTTGGATACTTTTTCAGGTAAAGGTTTTCCTGAAGATGCTCCGGTTGTCGAAACAGAGCGCCAAGAGAAAGTTCTCTCCATTCTTCACAGATGTAAAGCGGATGTTTCAAATTCTGATTTGCGTCGTTTAGTAAGACAAGGGGCTGTCTCACTTAATGGTGTTAAGGTCGAAGATGAAAATGCAACGTTGACTATTGAGAATGAATCTCATCTCAAAATAGGAAAACGTGGTTTCTTTTTGTTAAAGGTTAGAGTGTGAAAACTCTAACCTTTAACCTTTTTATATTGACAAAATTATAATTTAGAGTTACGTTACAATCGGTATAAAGAGATATAGAGATAAACAATGAAAAAATATGAATTGTTGATGCATTATATTCAAAATGATGTTTTTCTCTCTAAAGATGATGTATTTGAATCTCTGAAGGAACTTTACGACGATAGACAACGAACTCAGTCCAGGTTTTGTTTAGGGATGATTTTGTACGGACTTTCCGTTCGAAAACCTACTTTTGATGAACTTTTGGGACTGGTCGATTTTTTGAAGTATGTCGAACCATCTGTTTTAAGTTGTAAAACAAAGCTTTCGGTAGACGGTTCGGTTATCGGTATGGCCGGAAGCGGTAAAAAAGGTGTTAAAACTTTTAATATATCTACATTGGCGGCCTTGGTGGCTAGCTCTGTAGGCTGTTTTGTTTCAAAAAATGTATCAAAATCATTGTCTTCAATTACCGGTTCAACTGACATCTTGAGTAATGCGGGTATTAATATGGATATCTCTTTTGATGCTATGGTAAGTGTGTTGAAAGAAATCAGACTAGGTTTTTTTCAAATTGAGAAAAGAATACCGACTTTTGACGCATTTTATGACGGTATATTTTTAGTACCTCATGCTTTATCTTATGTATTGGCCGCTTTAGTAAATCCGATACGCTGTGATAGTATAGTATATGGATTTTCGGGAAAAAATATCGAAATTTCAGGACGGCTGTTGAAACAATTAGGCTATTCAAAGGGTGCTGTTGTTTGTTCCAGTAATGATAATCGTTTATATATTGATGAATTGACACCGTTAAAATACAATAATATCTTTGATATTTCAACAACTCAGTTAAATGAAAATTTAGATATCAATAAATTGTTTGGTTGTGATTACTGTACGCCGGAAGAATTGAAAAGCGGAAAAGATATAAGTGTGCAATTGGAAATTTTTGACAGGTGTTTAAAAGGAAAAGCATCTGAATCACAAAATAATGCCGTTGCGATGAATGCCGCCATATTGATTAAAGAGGCAAATATTTCAACCGATTTACGAGATGCTTTTAATATAGCATATGACAGTATTTTGTCCGGTAAAGCTTTAAAACAATTCAAAGAATTTAAGGAAGCGTGTTCAGATATGGGGGCAACTTATGCAAAATAGGGCCATTTTATACAATTTTCAAACCGGACACTGGCAAAAATATGTTTATAATCTTCCGACACTTAAAAATGATGAAACTCTTGTCAAAGTAGCTTATGCCGGGCTTTGCGGCAGTGATATGCATCGAATAATAAATCCGTCAAAGCACGAGTCGGAAATTGTTATGGGGCACGAAGTAAGCGGAATCGTAGTGGCATCATCAAATGAGAAATTAGTTGGTAAAAGTGTGGTAGTGAATCCTATAGGTAATTGTCAGAAATGTTTTTATTGCGAGCATGAACAATCGCAGTTTTGCAGCAATAGTCGTAATATCGGAAAAAACGTTAACGGGGCTTTTGCTGATTATGTTATTGCTCCTACCAAGAATATATATATAACACCGGCTGATTTTCCTTTGGAACTCGGAGTTTTGGCAGACGGTGTTGCGGTGGTATTGCATAGTTTACAAAAATTGACGTTTTCGCCACGTTCCGCATTAATCGTAGGAGACGGGGCAATGGGGTGTTTATTTGTTGCCGTGTTGAAGGCTCTTTATTCTGATATAAAAATAGTACTTAAAGGGAGACATAATATCGACCTGATAAAAAAAATGTATCATATTGATAACGAAGTTAAAGATGAGGAGTTTGATCTGAGTGTTGAAACTGTCGGGCGCGCTCAGTCCGATACATTAAACGATTGTATAAGACAAACTGTTTATGGGGGGAGCGTTTTGGTAACCGGAGTTTATCCTCCTGATTTTACATTGTCTCTTGATGCGAGAACTGCTTTTTATAAAGAACTGAAAATTTACGGGATTAATTCTTTTTGTGTCAGTGCCGAAAGAGATGATTTTGCCGAAGCATTGCAATTAATTGAGAGACATCATAATTTGTTCGGTTCGTTGATAACTCATTATTTTTCTTTGGATGATTTTGAAAAAGGCGTGGAGAAAATGTCGGATAAGCGTAATTCTCCCGTAGTAAAGGTCGTTTATGAACCACATTGAAATGAGCATAAAATCTCCTGATTTGAGGCGATATAAACTCATTGTTTTGGATTGGGACGGGACTCTTGTTTACAGCAGAAGCAACGTTATTTCTGCTATGCAATACGTGTCTTATCGCTATAGAAATACGGATTGGTTTGAATTAGATAAAAGTAGAGATAAAAATTTATCATTAGAGGATAATTTTAAAAATTTTTTCAATGAAGATAAGGATGCGGCGTATAGTGATTATATTGCAAAATACATTTCCGGAATAAAAGATAATGTCAGAAAAATCGACGGTAGTGATGAGCTTTTAGAATATTTAGACAGGGAATGTCTCAGGAAGGCCGTTGTTACAAGTAAGGATAGAAAACTCTGGGAATTAGAGAAAGGCTTATTCAATACATCTTTTGAGTATTCCGTGTGTAAGGACGAAGCGGAACATAATAAGCCGGCTCCGGATGCATTAGAGAAGGTTATTGCACATTTTTCGGTAAGTAAAGATAGTGTTTTAATGATAGGTGATAGCGTTCATGACAAAGAAGCGGCTCAAAGGGCGGGGGTAAATTTTATAATATTGCATGGTAATGCCGGGTTAGATATTTTGGTTAAAAAAATATTGACAAATTTGAATAAATGAAATAATTAAATAATTGATATCCTAATAGAATAAGGTAATGGAACTGATTATGGAATTGGCAGACAACAATCCGACTGGTTTGGTATTTGATGATGAATATTATAAAGAGGTTATAGACAGATATGGCTATAACGCCTTTGATTTTAAACCGATTGATTTTGATATTTCTCATTTGAATAAAGAAGCTCTTAATCAAAGATGGTTGTGCCATTATGACGGTGAACCTTTCTCTCAGGCCGTTAAGAATAATGAAAAAACGATAATTACAACCGGAGTGGGATTATCCGGCGCACCTCACATGGGTACGATTTCGCAGATGATGAGAGCTGTGTTTTTACAAGAACAAGGTTTCAAAGTACAGTTTGTTCTAGGTGATTTGGATTCCTATAATGCACGTTCTCAGGAATATTCGGTTGTCAGAGCTCGTTCTGAACAATACAGAGAATTTTTGGCAGGTCTCGGCTTTTCCGATAAGTTAGGGATATTACGTACTCAGGATGATCATCCGGAAGTTTGTCGAACTGCCTATTTGATTTCGCGTTGTCTATCCGACCAGGATTTTTTGAATGCGGAAGAGGATTTGTCTGAATTATATCAAAAACGGGGAGCCTATCCCGGAATCAAATATCCGGTAAAACAAGCAATAAATTTAATGGTTGCTGATTTTATACATTTAGGATGTGTCGAAAAAAACAAAAGCGTTATGGTTATGTTGGGTCTTGAAGAGCATCTTTATGTAAGAATAGCTAAGGATGTTATTGAACGGATGAATATGCCGTTCCATCTGGGAGCTATGTATTCGAAAATTATTAAAGGCTTTGCCGGCTTTCCGAAAATGAGCAAGAGTATTCCGGGATCTTCGATTAACGTCAATATGAATGTTGATCAGATACGGTATAAATTACAGTATGAAGAAGGTGCTTATTCCAAACCTGAGGAATCCGTCGCATATCAAATGATGTGCGCAGTTTCCAACTATTCTCCGCGAGATTTGAATATATTGAGAGAAAAATGTGCGGTTGGCGGCAGATATTGGGCTAAAGCTAAAGATGAATATGCTGAATATCTGGGAGATATTTTCGCTAAATGGCCTAAAGATAAAACTCTCGATAAAGCGCGAATTCTGACGCCTTTAGATATGTTTAAGCGCAGTAAAGGAAGAGGAAGTTTATAGCATTTTTATTTTTTGCAAGATTTCATCAGCATCGTATTGTTGTTTTTTAATCTTCGGCCACGCATCAATGTTATCGTTATCAAAGCGTGGAAAGATATGGATATGAAAGTGCGGGACCGATTGTTGAGCTGATTTTCCGCTGGCGTGCAGAATATTAACTCCCGTGGCATTGAGACTTTTTTGCAGGGATAAACTTGCACGTTTGGCAAATTTGATTATATGTTCGAGTTCGTTTTCGGGAATATCAAAGATATTTTCATAATGTTTGTTTGGAACAACCAGTAAATGCCCGTACACTTCCATATCTAAAGGCAAAAAACAAGAAACGAAACTGTCTTGGTATACAATTCTACCGAAGGCCTCATGAGCGCAAATTTTACAAAAAATACAATCCATTACGATATACCACGCTGTTAACGACTAAACTAACGTTAGTATAAAAAGGAATGCATGTCAACTTGTTATTTTACTGTTTAATTTGGGATAAATAGTCAGGGATTTTTAATGTTATATTAAGTTCGTTGTATTTTTTTGCACGGAAATAAAGAAAAAAAATAATGCAAATATAAAACTGATAGTATGGTTTATGAGATAGCCTGTTCACAGTTTTGAAAAAAAATTATTTTAGTTCGTAATGTCATGCCTGTGAATGAAGTGAGGTCAAGGCATCTTCTTATTTAATAATTTGCAGATTGCTAGACGCATTTGCCTGCCGGCAAAGCGAGCGATGACAATGTTAGAGTTTTGGGGCTGATTTTATTCGGGTTTGTAAATTCATTGACTTAATTTGTATATTTTGTTAGAAATAATTACCTAAACATAAGGAGAGGGTTATGTTCGATAAAATTGACGGGAAAACAGCTGAAGAATTGCAAAAATTCTTAAAATTCAAAGAAAATTTTGCCTTTGTGCTTAGAGATATACTTGATAAAGACGGTGATTTGTATTGTGACGGATTACCGATTTTTGATGAAAAGGGCAAATACATTGCCGAATGCGAAAAATGGATAAATGTCGGATATGTAATTAAAGGCTCGTTTTCTAAGACACTGTCAAACTTATATCCTTATGAATTTGATTTTAAGGGATTTCAGCTTAAAAGTCTGGAATCCTTTTTTCAGGGGTTAAAATTTAAGAATCCGGAAATTCAGAAACTTATTTTTTCTTATAGCGGAACTGATGCCTATCATATTCAGGCGGCAAGCGATTATAACTGGAAAGAAACCGGATATGTTTATTGGCAGGGTCAGGCCATAAAGAGAGACAGCGTCGAATATGATTTATTGGTTGATGAAGCCTATATTTCACTGGCGCAAAATCCGCTATACAGACAAGCATTAAAAAATGTCACGAAACCGCTTATTCACTCTATGGGTAAGGTGTCAAAAGAAGAAACTTTGCTTACACGATATGAATTTGAAAAACAAATAAACTGTCTTGCGGCTTTTTTGCAGCAATTAGGTTAATGGTGCAGTGAAAAATGCTTTAAGCAGTTCGGAGTTATAACCATGAAAAAAGCTTTGTTAATTATTGACGTTCAAGTGTCGGCCGTAACAAATCCCGCGGTTGCAAAAGAGATAGAGAAATTGCAATACGATTATGATGAGGTTTTTGTATCTTTATTTAAAAATGCCGGTTCACCGTTGTTGAAAATTCTTCGCTGGGAAGGTTATGAGAATGAAACTCCGGCTTTTATACCTAAAGAAAGCGCGGTTATTTTTAATAAAACGGGTTATTCTTCTTTTTTGCCGGAGATGAAAAAGTTTGATGAAATTTATCTTTGCGGATTTGATACGGATGCCTGTATATATAAAACGGCAATGGATTTGATTGAAAATAATATTCGCCCCGTGGTTTTGAAAGATTATTGTTTTAGCGCCGATAAAAAATTTCATGAAATGGGTCTTGAACTTTTGGAAAGGAATATCGGAAAGCATAATATTATATAACTCCGGTCAGTAAGTTACGGGCTCTCGGGACAAGTCCGAGAGTATCAGGAAAATAAAAAACGGCAGATTAAATATCTGCCGTTTTTTTTAGCTTTATAAGCACAGCTTAAAATTCATATCTTAAGCCGAGCAAGAATTCGTGTGCGAATGGTTTATATTCGTACTTTTCATACAATAAACCCGGAATACGATATTCTTTATCAAAATCACCGTAGTTGATATAACGATAACCTAAATCAACAACAAAGTTTTGGTTGATGTAGTAGTTGATACCGCAACCGATTTGTACGGCAACAGTGTCATCTTTAATACTCTGACCATTTCCCGAAACTTTGGTTTGTCCCCAACCTAAACCGGCGCCAACATATGGTTTTACCGGAACGGAGGTGTTTAAGTTTAAGTCGTAATAAACGTTGAATAAAGCAGCCTGAGTTTTGGCTTTTGCCTGATGCTTTTTGGCATCAGCATTTTTGGTGTATTCAAGTTCAATACGGAAGTCGCCGTTCATAACATTGTAAATGTTACCAACAGCCAAAGAACCACCGAAAATTTCATCTTTTAATTTAGCCTTATCTTGAAATGTTCCGGTAACTTTTAATTCGTGACGGGCAAGACTGTATTTGGCCTTTGCCGAAATATACGGATTAAATTCAAAAGCAGAAGCAGATGCTGCTGCAAAACATAAAGCACTAGCCAGTAATAAAAATTTTTTCATATTAACATTCCTTATATAAGTTAGAAAAAGAAAGATAAACTTTCCGATTAGATTAAAACCGTTTTTGTTAAAAATATCAAATAAAAAAATATTACAAATTGTGACTTTAATGATTTTTCATTTTGTGAGAAGTTTTGTAATCGGCATAGAAACGAGGGTTTCGACACTTTTTACGCCGCTATTAATCTTGTGTCATAATCGGTCGCCGGTATGGCGGAATTATGTTTGCTTATTTGCCGTGCGCTTCGTTTGTGACCGTTACGGATTGCGCCATAAACACGTGGCTGCTTTATATTCGGCGATGGATCATACCGGACGGATTAAAGATACGCCGGCCGAAGTGTTTACCTGTTTTTATATCGAGGATTTTAAAAAATTATTTGCCCAAACAGGCACTAAATATCTGAATAATGTGGCAACCGACGGAATAGCATATTTTATGCGAGAGTGGGTTGAAGAACTGCCGAAAAAGGACTATGAGGCTTTTTTGAATTGGCATTTTATGACCTGTGAGCGTCCGGACCAACAAGGATACAGTTCGCATTTGCTTTATATCTGTTGCAAAAAATAAAAGCCGAAAATTAAAGCGAGAGGTTTTTCAGCCACTGAGCAAGGCAGAAAAACATATCAAGCGATTGCTGCGCGGTATCACCCTCAAACCAACGACAAGCGCCGTTGATTTCCAATTCAAAGGCGGAAATTCCGAAAGTTGTATGCACCCATTTACTCATAACGGTTTCGGGAGAGGCCTGAAAATATTTATCTATTGTTGCTTTATCGGCACCGAATTTATTTTCCACACACTTTTGTAAAGCCGTTGCCAAAGAAATATCATTTATGTTTTTGCCACCGTCAATTTCTATGTCTATATAGCTGTCGCGTTTGCCCGAAAGACCATGTATGTCCACAAATAATTTAATATCATGGTCGTGCAAAAATTGATTTACGGCGGTTTTATAAGAGCAATAGGCATTATCGGAATTCGGGTCATCGCTTGCCGAATTTTCAATCAAATATTGTTTGGCAATATAAGCACATCCCAGTTGTTTGGCGAGGCATTCCGCAATGGCGCCGGTATAAAATTCATGAGCTTTAATTTGGCCTTTGCGGATTTGTTTTACGGCATGCGGAGCCGAAAGTAAAATCGGCAAATTTCCGCATTTTTTTACCGTGCAGGAACAAAGGGAATTACCTTTGTAATCATTGATTTTAAATTTTTGTTCGGCTTCTTTAAGCTGTTGTAAAATATCGTTTTGCATGCCTTCCCCGCTTTTCTGTTTTGAGGATAATTTTAGGGTATAAAAGTTAAAATTTGGATTATGCGTACTTGAAAAACAAGAAATAAACTTTGCTCCGCAAAAATGTTGACAAGAGGTTGCAATATCTTTAGCATTGTAAGTACCGATATAAACAGAGAGAAGCAGAGTTGAGACAGTAAAAACGAGGCAATAAATGAAAATTATAAATATTAACGGACCGATAAATTCCGGCAAAACCACGGTTTCAAAATTATTGAAAGAGAGTTTGCCGAATTGCCTTTTTATTGAGGTTGATGAACTTCTTTCCGATGAGGAGCAAGAAAAATTAAAGTTGGGTCTTAAAGAAGGTTGGGCAGAACGTTTGCGCCGATTGGATGAAACAATCGGGCGCGAGAAAGAATTACAACGTTATCAAAATGTTGTATTTGCCTATCCGATGACGGATAAATTGTATGAGCATTGGAAATTATGGCAAGATGAAAATACACAATTTGTTTGCATTACTCTGGCGCCGAAAATGGAGATTTGTATGCAAAACCGCGGCGAACGAGAATTAACGGATTGGGAAAAACAACGTATAGCGCAAATGTATGCCGAAAATTATCAGGCTCCGCAAGGCGCTGATTTGATTATTGATAACGGTAAACAAACTCCGCAAGAAACGGCGGACAGCGTGATGAAATTTTTAAAAGCGAGAGGAAGTTAAAAATGAGCTTAAAATTGATTAAGCCGGATAAGAAATATTTGCCGAGTGTTTATGAAGCGGTGGAGGAATATAAAGCCCATCCCTCAAGGTTTCAAATTTCCGAAGTCAGAAAAATGATTTCCGCCACGGAAAATAGTTTTGCGGATTATTTTCAAAATATTGACAATGAGGAAGCCGGAATTGGCTTAAAACCCGGTTATGTTCCGCAAAGCGTTTATTGGTTGGTAGATGATTCTCACTATATAGGAGTTTTTGCTTTGCGCCATTCTTTAACTCCGAATTTAGAAAACATCGGCGGGCATATAGCATATCAAATTCGTCCTTCTGAATTGCGGAAGGGTTATGCCTTTCAAGGCCTGAAATTGTGTTTAAAAGAAGCTTATAAAAAGGGGATAGAAAAGGCTTTAATAACCTGCAACGCGGATAATGCGGCTTCATACGGAGTTATGCATAAGGCAATGTCAGAGTGCGGCGGCTATGAAGATATGGTGTTTAAAACAGACGATCTTACGGAAAGGCGCGTTTGGGTTATAACAGGCAAATAAATCACAGGGAACGGGAAAAATTATGAGCGAACAACAGGAAATCTTAAACAAGACTTATCAATTTGCCGAAAAATATCATTCGACGGATAATTCCGGACATGATTTTGAGCATATTAAACGCGTTTATGCCAATATGAATACTTTGTTGAAAAATGAACCTGAGGCGAATCCTTTTATTTGCCGAATGAGCGCGCTTTTGCATGATGTTGATGACCATAAAATGCATACCGACGGCAAGGTTGCGGAAAGATTTTTGCAGAGTACGGGGTTGGATAAAACACGGATTTCTGCAATTTTGGAAACAATTGATGCCATAAGTTTTTCCAAAAGCGGAGAGAATCCGCATTTTGATACTTTAGAAATGCAGTTATTATCCGATGCCGACAAGTTGGATGCCATGGGAGCAATCGGTATTTGTCGGGCTTTGAATTACGGTTTTTCTTATCATCAACCGCTATTTAAGGAAGATGAATTACCTTGTCAGGAAAATAACGAAAAACATATCATCAATCATTTTTTTGCAAAATTGCTGCTTTTAAAAGGGGCTATGCAAACAGCGGTCGGCAAAAAAGAAGCGGAAAAACGTCATAAATTTATGATTGAATTTTTACAACAGTTTTTTGCAGAGCAGAATTTGGTAATATGGCAAGATTTTTTAGAGAGATTTCTGGATAGGATGGCAAGATGAAAAAGTTGATTATATGGGACTTTGACGGAGTAATTGCCGATAGCGAAAAATTATGGGTTTCCGTTTGGGTTGAAACTTTGCAAAAAGAAAAAAACATTTCTCTTTCGATTAACGAAAAATCAGATTTACTGGTTGGGGTGGCGGATAAATTGCGTAAAGAGCGATTGGAAAAATATTTTCCCGGACTGAATCTTGATGATGATTTTATGGAAAAAATAACGGAAGGCGAAATATATCAGGGCACCAATTTTATGTGTCCGATAGACGGGGTTGAAGAAGTTATGTCAGCGGTAAAATATGACCAATGTATTGCCACCGGAGCCACCAAAGAACAGCATGCTTGGAAAATGACACAATTCAAATGGATTGAAAAATATATATCGCCTGACGATTATTTTACGGCAGACATGGTGGAACGCGGCAAGCCGGATCCGGATTTGTTTTTATTGGCGGCAAAAAGCAAGGGATATCTTCCGGAAAACTGTTTGGTTATCGGAGACAGTTTAAATGATTTTGCGGCGGCCAAGGCCGCACATATGCCGAGTATAGCCTTTGTCGGTGCTGAGGGTAATGACACCGCGGAGTATCGTCGTAAATGTGCTGAAGCCGGGGTTGCGGCGATTTGTGCGACTATGCCGGAAGTTAAACTTTCCGTTATAAAAATTTTGGGGTAATTCGTTTATGGAAAAAACAAAAGAAAATACCGAATTGGAATTGGCTCGGGAAATTGCCGAAACAGCCGATGTTTCATCGGCGCCGAACAGTGTGGTGCTGTATTCCACAAGTTATCAGCCGACCGATGTCAATAAACGAGAGGCATTGCAATATATGGCCGAACATAAGGGCTGTTCTTGGTTGGATAATACCGAATGCGGTCAAAAACTGATAGCTCTTAATTTGGCAACCGATTATAAAAATCCCGAGGGAGAATTAATGAAAATTTGGGCCAGAGCTTCGGAACGTTTTATCGCTCAAGCTTCCGGAAACATCACGGCGTTCGTTGCCGGTGCGGACCCGCGCAGCACTTTTGTTACGGTGGAATTGCCGACTCTTTTGAAAAATGATAAAATTGTTACTGTTAACGGTACGGATAAATACGAATTCGCTCGTCATTTTTACCGCTGAAAAATTTTTAGTATTGACAGAGTGATATTTTTTGTATAAAATCTTATCAGATTTGTCTATAATTCTGAGAGTGTATAATCAAAACGATATTTTTATGAAACAGAAAATTGTTTTCTTGTTAATTTTTGCGCTCAGCGTAATATTAACATCTTGTTCATGTTTTGACAGTAAGCCGATTAATCCGAAGATTCTCGGGGTTGGTAATGTGGAATGTGACTCAGTTCAAGAAATCTGCTTTGTGCGCGTGGGTGCATATCAATATGTCGCAACCGAGGTGATTCTTTCATGTTCACAGGGGAAGTCCTGTATCACAAGAAATCCGAAGGAAGGAATGTTGGTAACGGTATTTACTTCTCCCACTTTTATGGGGGCAAGAATGGTGGCCGGCGAACAATCCGTTGAACAGATTGAAGATATGTATCACACAAATCACGGCATGGATGTTTTTTTCTGTTGCTACTTTTTTCTCATTGTAATAACATTTTTGGGGTGTTTTATAGCAATAGGATTTGCCTCAAACCAAAAAGAGGAAGAAGCTGACAAAACTGACAGGTAAACGATAAAAATCCCCCGCCGCCGCAAAGGCCGCGAGGGATTTTTGTTACGGTGGAATTGCCGACTCTTTTGAAAAATGATAAAATTGTTACCGTTAACGGTACGGATAAATATAAATTTGCCCGTCGTTTTCTTTAATCGGCTGATTTTTTACATTCCAAAGTGTAATTATAGCGCAAGGCAAAATCTTTGAAACCCAACAAGCTGTACACGATTTTGCCTTCTGTCGATGCTACCAGAACAAATTTATGAAAGTTTTTGGCGATTTCGCGGTTCAGCGCATAAGCAAGCATGGCATGACATAAACCTTTTCTGCGAAATGCTTGTTTGACGGCAATCCAGGCAATAAAGACCGCCTCTTTTCCCTCCGAACATTCAATTATTCCGGCGGCTTCTCCATGATCATAGCCGATGTATTTGAAACAATGATTAACTTTTAAATCTTCGGACAGGGAGGATGTCAGAAGTTGAGTTCTTTCCGGATGATTGAAGACCTCCATGGCAATCTCGGCAAAAGTTTTTATATCTTGTTTGTTTTCAACAAGTTTGACGGTAAATTTGCCGTTTTCTTTGAGCGGAGTTGAAGTTTCAAGTAACATGGTATCGGAAGTACCGTTGAAAACCAAATCGGGATAAATATTTTCCAAAGGGCTTCTTTGATTGGCGGCAATATCTAAATTCGGAAAAGGAAAATTTTCCTTGAAAAAGGTATAGTTTTTTTCTGTTATGGTTTCACAATGAGCTTTGCCGTAAAAATATAATTCGGGACAGTTCCAAAGTGTAACAAAGCTGTCTTCATTTTCTATAACTTCGTATCCGGCGATTTGCTTTTCTTTGTTCAATTCATAAAGGGTTTTTTGTAATAAATTTTTCTTCATCGGCAATATCCTGATATCACAATTTAGGAGTTATTTTTTTGACTTTGACATGCATGCGTTGCTCAAATTCTTCAAAGCCGTATTTTTGATAAAAACGATAAGCCTGTTTGTTTTTATTAAACACGCCCAGCCTTATTTCATCAATACCGGCCTGCTGACAAATGCCATAAAAAGTATCCATTAGTTTACGTCCGACACCGCGGCTTTGAAAAGCTTTTTTTACACCGAAATTGGCAATATGAGCCAACCGGCTTTCCACTAAATAAGGAGCTTCTCTTTTTTCGGCCGACAGATAACCGATGACAGCTCCGTTTTCTTCGGCAACCAAAGCAATATATTTTTCATCCTCAAGAGATTTCAGAAAAGGTATTTTTTCCGAATTATCATCTTGCGGCTTAAAATAGCCGTTCAAAATTTCAATATGATAATCTCTGACCTCTCGGCATATTTCTAAAACTTGCGGTAAATCTTCGGGTATAAATTTTCTGATTTTCATTTGCCTGTTCCTCTTTATTATTTTTAAGGTGAACAAAGCGAAAAATCAATAATTTTTTTCCTTCTTGTATTTTGCGGATTTTCTTGACATTCGGAGCTTTTTTCTTTATAAAGAAAGGACAAGGTTTTTACAATTAACGAGGAATTATTAATCTTTAAATACTACCGCATATGGAAGAATTATTATTAGCAAATCGTCACCTTTACATGGGCGTGTTAACCGTTATCTTTGTTTTGATTTGGTGCTTTGTAACGCATCGTTTCTGGTGGTTTAGGAAAAAACACCCGGAAGTTTTTCAGCCGGATACACCCGATGAATCGAAGTCAGCTGAGGAAAGTCGGGAGAGGTTTATGCCTGCGGATAATCCGTTGTATCAAACGGTTAAGAAAACGGCAGATGAAGACCAGAATGAACTGCAGAAGTTGCAAAAAATACTACTGCGTCATCAGTATGATCAGAACTTATTGACTTCACAGTTTATCATTGTGCTGTGGGAACTGAGTATGTTTGTTCCTTTGATTGATGCTGAATCAAGATGGTTTCTCTTAACACTGTTCATATTTATTGTTTGCGTATATGTAATAGCTCGTTTACAAAGGTAATCTTTCACGAAAATCCCCCGCCGCCGCAAAGGCCGCGAGGGATTTTTGTTTGCCGAAAAGCAGTGATGTTTATTAAGCAAGTTATGAACTAAACAATCTCATGAATCCGGTTTTTTCTTGTCACTCTCGGGCTTGTCCCGAGAGTCCACAATAATAAAAAATGGATACTCGGTACGCGCTGATGCTTGACCGAGTATGACAGAAAATGGTTATCGTTACTCTTGGGCTTGTTCTGAAAGTCCAATAAAAAACTTCCCTTTGCGGGGAGTGTTATTGGTGATTCCAACGAGATTTGCCAATCGTTCAAGTTCAGCGGTGCTTCACTTTCTCTCTTGGAGCAATTCCGACTAAATTTCGCGTCGCGGCGCTTCCGCTTGCTTGCTCAATTAAGTCTCATTGCGTCTCCTTCAAAAAAGTGCATTAAGGCACTTTTTTGTGCGGCCGCGTACCTCGTTCAAATCTCGAAAGGAAATATGGAACACCACAAAAAAACTCTCCTGAGCGGAGAGCTTTTTGTATTGGTGATTCCAACGAGATTTGAACTCGTGTTTTAGCCTTGAGAGGGCCATGTCCTAGACCACTAGACGATGGAACCGAAAACATGTGTTCACATAGCTATCTTATTTTTCGCCAAAATGCAAGCACTTTTGTAAAAAATTTTAATTTCCGCTGTTAATAATTATTAACAAACTCTTCCAATTTTAAATAATCTGATTAAAATCAACCTCATAGTGAAACAATTTTGCGAAAGGGTGGTTTTTATGAGAGTTCTTTTGGTTGAAGATGATTATGCGGTTTCCCAAAGCATCGAAACCATGCTGAAGAAAGAGGGCATGGTCGTTGATGCTACCGATTTGGGTGAAGACGGTTTGGATATTGCCAAGCTTTATGACTATGATATCATTATTTTGGATTTGATGTTGCCGGATATGAACGGTTATGAAGTTCTGAAGAACTTGCGCAACTCTAAAGTTAATACGCCGGTTTTGATATTGTCCGGTTTGTCCGAGCCTGATAAAAAGGTTAAAGGTTTGGGTTACGGAGCCGATGATTATCTGACAAAGCCGTTTGATAAAGCCGAATTGTTGGCTCGTATTCAAGCTGTGGTCAGACGCTCTAAAGGCCATTCGAACTCGGTTATTCGTACCGGGGATGTTGAAATTGATTTGGATACGCAAACCGTTACCGTTAAGGGCAATACTTTACACCTTACCGGCAAAGAATACGGCATTATGGAACTTTTGTCTTTGCGCAAAGGTGCAACGCTCAATAAAGACCAGTTCTTAAATCATTTGTACGGCGGTATTGATGAGCCGGAATTGAAAATTATTGATGTGTTTATTTGTAAATTGCGTAAAAAACTGGAAAAAGCTTCCGGCGGCAAAAATTATATTGAAACCGTTTGGGGCCGCGGCTATGTTTTGCGTGATCCTGATGAAAAGCACTGATAACAAAGGTTTTTTAAGATGAAAAACAACCAAAGCGGTCGTTCAATGCTAGAAATGCTCGGGGTGGTGGCAATCATCGGGTTGCTTTCCATCGGAGGTCTTTCCGGTTACGGAAAAATGCTTGCTCAACACAAGATAGATGTTACGATGGAGCAAATAGGAGTTATTTCTTCCAAGCTTTCGGCAGTAGGCAGCAGAACTTCGTCCTATGGGGGATTATCCAATGAAAGCGCCATAAAGTTGGGAGCTGTTCCTTCGGAAGCAATTATTTCGAGCAGCGGCACTTTGGAAAATGTTTTCGGCGGAAGCATTACCATCGGGCCGAGCAATTTAATTAAAGACAGTACGGATAATCAGGCGTATGCGATAAAGTATTTCGGATTGCCGGCTGAAGCTTGTGTGGCGATAGCCACCAATGATTGGAGCAACTCGAAAAATTCTGCCTTATTGGGCATAAGCGCCGGAACAACTGATGGCTCAAGCAGTATTTATCAAGATTGTAACGGTTCGGCAACTAACACTTTGTCGGTGGCTTGTCCGGGCGGCACAAACGGTATGCCTATGGATTTAGATAAGGCAACGAATGCCTGTTCTTGCACGGCAAACGGTTGTGTAGTTGTTTTCAAATATTATTGATGTTTTTTCTCTCAAATAGCAAGCCTCGTCTGCAAGCGAGGCTTTTTTTATATTTTAATTTGGGTGATATTTGTGGCTAAGCCGGTTTTATCGTCAGTTTCCACTAAAATTCCGTATAAAGTAGCCTTTCCGGCGGCGGGAATCAATCTGTCGGCGGTGTAGTGACGGCATAACCGATTGATAGGGGCTTGTTTATCAAAACCCAAAACGGAGTCATAATTTCCGCACATACCGACATCGGTTATATAAGCAGTACCATTTGGCAAAACGCGTGCGTCGGCGGTCGGAACATGAGTATGAGTGCCGAACACTCCGGAAACACGGCCGTCAAGATAATAAGCAAAAGAAAGCTTTTCAGAGGTCGCTTCGGCATGAATATCTATAAAAATCGCGGCAACATTTTTGCCGAGAGTATAATTTTTCAGAATATTTTCGGTAGTCTGAACCGGACAATCAACCGCTTCCATAAACAAGCGCCCTAAAACTTGGATAACCAAAATTTTGCGCCCGTCGGGAAGTTCATAAACAATATGTCCTTTGCCGGGATTTTCGTCCGGTATGTTAGCCGGCCGAATGATTACTTTGCATTCATCCATAAAAGAAGATATTTCACGTTGATTGAGAAAATGGTTGCCGGTAATTAAAATATCGGTACCTTTATCCAGAAATTC
Source organism: Alphaproteobacteria bacterium (assembly GCA_017958895.1). Classification (GTDB taxonomy): domain Bacteria; phylum Pseudomonadota; class Alphaproteobacteria; order RF32; family CAG-239; genus RUG410. The sequence continues at coordinate 17,548 of JAGDBT010000003.1, forward strand.
TCGGCAAATTCCCGGAGTAACACCAAACCCGTGGGCGGCATTTTCAACGTTGACCA
>JAGDBT010000042.1 GCA_017958895.1 Alphaproteobacteria bacterium
AAAGATAAAAATAATTTATTAAAATTGACGAATTTGAAACCTTTTTATATTAAAACCATTATTGAGGCGAAGAAAGACAGTCTGCGGAATTTGGCTTTGCGTTTGGAATCCGTGTCGGTAGATGCCGTGCTTAAACGTGGTTTTGCTTGGGTTTCGGATAGTAAATTTCAAACCGTGTATGATACGGGAACAGCCAAAAATGTGCAATCGCTGCATATTCGTTTCGCCGATGGAATAGTAAAAGCCAAAGTTACGGAGCGTAGTTGTGCGATTCAGTGCGATTTGTTTGATAATTTGTAGTTTAATGGCGGCGCAGAAAGCCGCAGCACTTGAAATTTGCGGAGATTTAAAACAAGGCGAGCTGTTGCTGGTTAAAGATAAAAAATCCTGGCAGATTACTTTTTTCAATAATCTGAAAGAACGAAAATATTATCCCAACGAAGAGGGAGTATTTTTAGCCGCTCTGCATCGCGATGCTCCGCAGAAATTTAAAATAGGTATATACGGCGCAGGCAAATCGGTTGTTTATAAAGATTTGCAAATAGAACCGACCAAATGGGATATTCAACGAATTAACGGAGTGCAACAACATAAGGTAACTCCGAATAAAGAACATCAGACGGAAATTGATCGTGAACGGGCAGATTTGAATCAGGTTTTGGCCTTAAAAACAGAGGCGGATTATTGGCAGAGCGGTTTTATGCAACCGGTTGAGGGGAGAATAAGCGGTAATTTCGGCAATCAACGGATTTTTAACGGTATTCCGAAAAGTCCGCACAGCGGTACGGATATTGCCGCCGCGGCCGGTACACCGGTCAGAGCATCGGCAGACGGAATAGTGGTTTTAAGCGGTAAAGATTATTTTTATACGGGTAATATGGTGATTATTGACCACGGACGCGGGTTGCAAACCATTTATGCTCATTTGCAAGAGGCAAAAGTTACAGAGGGACAAGGTGTTAAAAAAGGTGAGGTTATAGGATTGGTCGGCAGCACAGGTCGTGCCAACGGTGCGCATTTGCATTGGGGAGCATCTTTAAACGGAGTACGTTTTAATCCTCGTTCGTTGCTGAATATTAACGAAAAGAAGTGTTTTAAACTTGATTCGAAAGCTGAGGGAAAATAAATGTCGGAAATTCAGATTATTTTGCTTTCATTATTGCAGGGAGTTACGGAATTTTTGCCGGTGAGTTCTTCCGGTCATCTGATTTTGTTTTCTAAATTTACAACTTTTCCCGACCAAGGACAAGCTTTTGATGTGGCTTTGCATTTGGGGTCAATCGTTGCGGTAATAATTTATTTTGCACCGACTTTGTGGAAAATTTTGAAGGATTTGTGGAAAAGCAAATTTTTACCTGATTTCAAATGGGAAGGAAATCAGTTGTTTTATTTGTTGCTGATCGCAACTTTGCCTATTTTGGTTTGCGGGGCGGGTTTAAAATTTTTCGGTACGGAATGGTTGCGCAATACCAGATTGATAGGATGGAATATATTGTTATACGGCTTGTTTTTGTGGATTGCCGATAAGTTTTTTCCGTCAGGAAAAAAAGTGAAAGATTTAAAATTAAATGACGCTTTTTGTATCGGTTTGGCACAATGTTTTGCTTTGTTGCCGGGTACAAGTCGTTCCGGAGCAACAATTACCATGTGTCGTTGTTTGGGGATAGAACGTTGTGAGGCGGCAAAATTTGCTATGCTGATGTCCATACCGGCTATTTTGGCAGCCGGAATTTTGGCGGGTTACGGTTTATGGCAAGAAGGCAATATGCAACAATTAAGCCAGGCTTTGAATGCGGTCGGTTATTCTTTTATGTTTTCGTTATTGGCAATTTATGTTTTGATGATGTGGTTAAAACGTTGGAGTTTTTTACCGTTTGTAATTTACAGAGTAATTCTCGGAACGATATTGTTGTTAGACGGTTACGGAATTTATGATATAAAAGTATTGGTCGGACAATAAAAAATATTGACAGTTTGCTAAAAAACGTTTATACCTTGGCAAATCGGGCCCTGATGGCGGAACTGGTAGACGCGCATGCTTCAGGTGCATGTTGCCCCAGGCAGTGGAAGTTCGAGTCTTCTTCAGGGCACCA
>JAGDBT010000004.1 GCA_017958895.1 Alphaproteobacteria bacterium
AAAGTTTATTCGGCAGAGGAAGCCAAAGATATTCCGGCAGATAATGCAATGTATATTTGTACAGGTTCGCAAGCCAATTATCGCAGTGCCTTGATGTCAATTGCCAACGGTGAAAGCAAATATGTTAAGATAGATGCTTCCGATACGGTGATTTTTTCCTCTAAGGTTATTCCGGGAAATGAGGCGCGCATAGAACGGCTGCAAGATAAATTTGAGGAAACCGGAGCCAAAGTTATTACCGATGAAACGGCATTGGTGCATGCTTCCGGTCATGCAAATCGTGACGATTTGAAAAAAATGTATGATTTGTTGAAACCGGCTATTGTTTTGCCGGTACACGGAGATAAAAAATTTATTCGTGAACATAAACGTTTTGCCTTGACTTGCGGGGTGAACGATGTTTTTTCGGCTCGGAACGGAGAAGTATGTTTGTTACGGGATAAAAGTATTGAAAAAATAGCAGAAGTACCGACAGATATTTTGGCATGGGATCGCAATCATCCGGTTTCTTTGGGCTCCGATGTTATAAAAAATCGTCGCCGGATAGCTTATAATTGCAGTCTTTTTATCGGAGTATTGATTAAAGAGGCAAAGGTTGCAGACTTACAAATTTCTTCCATAGATATATTAGAGGAAAAAGCTTGGGAAGAACTGAGCAGCAGAATAGCCGAAGAAGTACGGCCTTTGATTGATAAAAAATTGCAGGAATCTGATAATAAATCACAAATTGAAGATTTTATTCGCGGACAAATAAGACGAAGAGTATTTCAGGCTACGGAAATAAAACCGGTAACTTTTTTGCAGATGTTTTTTGCTTAAAGGTCGGGATTTTTTTGTATTTTTTGCAGGATGAAATCACGAAGTTTTTCCGGCTTATCCCAGACTACGGAAATTTCCAAGACATTTATGTCTTTTTGATAAAGGTTCGGAATTTTTACAAAATCCTTGCTGGTGGTATAAATTTCCGCATTCAGTTTTTGTGCTCTTTCAATAATTTTTTGCAAATCCTGAGCCGTATAAAAATGGTGGTCCGGAAAATCCATTGTATCTACCACATTAAAACCTTGCTCTCTTAAAGTATGATAAAATTTTTCCGGATGACCTATGCCGGCAAAAGCCAAAACATCGGTTTGAGTTAAAGGTGCCTGACTGCTTTCCAAGTGCCCGAAGAATACAGGTAAATCGGTTTGAGAAGCCAAGTTTTGCTTATCTTTGCCTAAAATAATCAGCGCATCGGCGCGTTTTAAGCCGTTTGCCAAAGTTTCACGCAAAGGGCCGGCCGGAATAATTTTTCCGTTACCGATACCGTAATTGCCGTCAAAAACCAGAAATGACAAATCTTTATGCAGACCGGGATTTTGAAAACCATCGTCCATGACTATAACATCGGCACCCTCATTAATGGCGGTTGCAGCTCCTTGAAAGCGGTTGGCATTGATAACAACCGGAGATTGTTGAGCTAACAATAAAGCCTCGTCACCGACTTCATAAGCCGAATGTTTGCGATTGTTTACGATAACATTTTGCAATTTTCCGCCGTATCCGCGAGTTAAGAAAAAAGGGTGCAACATTTCGGTAGAAAGCATGCGGGCAACCGAAAGTGAAACCGGAGTTTTTCCGGTGCCGCCGGCCGTTATATTGCCGATACATATTACCGGAACGGCAACTTTTTTGGGTTTGTGGGTTTTAAGGCGAAGTTTGGTGAGCAG
>JAGDBT010000043.1 GCA_017958895.1 Alphaproteobacteria bacterium
CTTTACCATTATGGATTGGAATTTGCAGCGTGCTATTTTTGATGTGCATTATCAAAATAATGTCACACAAAAAGCAAAAAAAGAAAAAATTGATAAGAATCATCCGTTTGGAAAATATGTATGGAAAAATTTATGGCTAAGCGCCACAAATAAAGACATCCAGGGAATCGCATCTAACTTGCATATAGATGACGGTAACAAATTCCGTAATGACGCAAAAATTATGTTTGCTTTACAAGGTGGTTTTTATCGGTAGACTAATATTATTTCATAATCATTATTGGTGTTTCTGAACAGAAATTTTTATATATTTCTATGTAATATGGTATATGGTCCATTGGACCTATAGGATCATTTGTAAAGATTGCATGATATTTAGAATTATTAAACATATAGTATTCAGGAGAATATCTAAATTCCGGATCTTTTTCGGTATGCCCTTGGTCAATAACGATATCCGGTTCATCGGATATCGTTTTACCTTTTTTCCATGCTGCAAAACGGTATATATTCGGAATATCTATCTGGGTAGATACTTCATACAGCCCTTCCATATCGTCAATACGAATCAGCCAATCTTTGGTTTCCATAGTGTATAAATTGTAGTTATAATTTCTCAGGCTTGGGTGAATCGTTTGCTTTTCTTTTGCGATATATTCTTCCCGATATCGCTTTAATTCTTCACTGTCTTTAATCCAAATTATTTTTCCATCGTCGGTCAAATGCGCATCAGGGCAATAATTTAAGCATACACCGCCGAGATTTCCTCCCGAACCCCAGTCATCCATAGGAGAATTTATTAAATATTCACGCAAATATTCCGGCAGAATAATATCGTATTTTTCCACAAATTCCTGCTCATTTTGCACACTCAGCACACCCCGTCCAAGCGAATATGGATAAACTACATTTTGCGCAATTAACTGCGGATTATTGGTCTTAAGTAAATCCTTAAATTTTTTGACCGATTGTTTGATATGCTCATAATATTCCACATCATCATACGCTTCAGAAACGGGCTTATCTTCGGCAACTGCCCAAAAGCTCCATAAGCATATACTTAAAATCAAAACAAATTTCTTCATTTTCCACCTCTGACAATTATTGTATGTAATAACGGTTAAAATAGATTAAAGAGTGGAAAGATTACAATTGTCGATGCTATAGAAGAACCGTACCTGCCGGATAAATTATCAGATATTTTTTATACAGATAAAGCACCTTAAACAGGTGCTTTATCAAAACATTTTTCAGACTTCGTTACCTAAATTTTAGAGCCATTTAACTTCCAAAATTTCGTACGACTTTTTGCCGTTCGGAGCCAAATATTCGGCAATATCCCCTATTTCCTTGCCAATTAATGCCTTAGCCAACGGCGACGATAAAGAAATTTTATTCTTCTCAATATCGGCCTCATAATCACCGACAATTTGATATTCACTCTCCTCATCTGTCTCGGTATTAGCTACCAAAACCGTAGCTCCAAAACGCACAATATCGCCACTCATGGTTGTCGGATCAATAACTTGAGCTCGGCTGATTACAGCTTCCAATTCTTGAATACGTCCTTCATTAAAACTTTGCTTTTCCTTGGCCGCGGAATATTCGGCATTTTCCGATAAGTCGCCTTTAGCACGTGCCTCTGCGATCTCCGCAATAATGTTCGGACGCTCCACACCTTTGCGATTTTTCAATTCCTGTTCCAATAACATATAACCGACTTTTGTCAGCGGAAACTTTTCCATTTTAACCTCCAACAAGTAAAATAAAAAACACCTATATATTCCATATAGGCAATTTTACAAACGTTAAAAAAGCCGACTGCAAAATATCTCTACTTCGCAGCCGCTGTATTTATTGGTTAAATATATAATCCAAAATCAGCAATAAATCAAGTATAAAAATTAAACCTCGGTGTATATCCTACCTATTTTGCGCCGTGCAGTTTCTTCGGTTGTGTCTTTGCCGGTGTCTTAGATTTCGGCTTATTACCTTTTGCTTTAACTTGCTTTTTGCCCGAATTTTTAGGTGGCTCACGATGTGCTTTAAAATCATTATTATAATGATGATGCGGTTCGTGATGTCTGTATTCATGCGGATGCGGTCTTAACAGCGGATTATCTACATAAACAATCTCCGGAGCATAACTATCAACATACACTACCCTCGGACTTTCTTGAACATAAAACAACCCGCCGTACGGATCATAATAACTTTCTTCAACAACGGTGCTCTGCGCATACCCGTAACTCGGCATAACATAAACACTTTCCGGCTCACCGTAAAAGTCTTCAAAATAAAAATCGTTGGCCGGAACCACATAATAGCACGCACTCAAAGCCAAAACCAAAAGCATACTTAAAATATTTTTCATATCGTCTCCTTTCCGATTCTTCTTTATATTATCCGCGATAATCACAAATATGCAAAACAAAATTTGTTTTTTGCAAAAAATATTTCTTGACATTATGGGAATATCGTGGCAAATAATCATCGTATTTGCCAAGCTGTCGGCCGATATTTTGCATTATGCCTCGCAACGGCGCAAGATATAAGCCAAACTAGCGAATATGGAGATGTGGCAGAGTGGTTGAATGCACCTGACTTGAAATCAGACGAAGGCGTAAGTCTTCCTGGGGTTCGAATCCCTACATCTCCGCCAATTGTTGTAAATTTGCACCCGCAAGGGTGCTTTTTTTATGCTCTTTTTTTAATTATGCTTGCAAAACATTTCCGAAGTGCTACCATAACACTCAAAAGTTTGTGGAGTATAAATATGTCGCATCATCACCATGAAGTAAGCACAAAATCCGTAAAATATTTATTCGTTTCGTTTTTTATCAACCTATTGCTTTCGGTTGCCGAAATAATCGGTGGAATTATCTCCGGCAGTATTTCTCTTATCGGCGATGCACTGCATAATACTTCCGATGCGCTGTCTATATTGATTGCCGCAGTTTCCTTCAAAATCGGCGCTCATAAATCATCGCAAAAATATACCTACGGATTTAAAAGAGCAGAAACCATCGGCAGTTTTGTAAATCTCATTTTGCTGTTTATATCCGGCTGTTATCTGGTGTTTGAAGGCATTGAAAGATTAATATTCCCCAAACCGATAGACGGTTGGTTGATTATAATATTGTCCGTAATTGCCCTGATTATTGACACGGTAACCGCCGGAATTTCGCATCACGATGCCAAACACAGCGGCAATATGAGAATCCTTTTTATACATAACTTAGCCGACGCTCTCGGTTCAATTGCCGTAATTATTTCCGGCTTATGCGTTATTTTCTTTGATATTTATCGCATTGACGGAATAATGGCGCTTCTGATTGCGACTTATATGATTTTTCAATCTGTTATATCTTTTCCGGAAATCGTCAATATATTGATGAATGCCGCTCCGGAAAATTTAGATACCGCAAAATTGGTAAGTCGTTTGGAAAAATTGCCGGGTGTCAGCAAAGTTCATCACTTGCATGTGTGGTGTATAAACGAGCACGATGTTTCCTTGGAATGTCACGTTAAAGCCGGCGATTTAAATTTGTTGCCGCAAATCCAACAAATATTAAGGCAGGATTTCAATATCCGCCACAGCAACATTCAAATAGAAAACCTTGATGATTGCCCGGATTGCGAACTATAAAAAAACCCGACAAACTGCCGGGCATTTTACAGTAACAAACTTATTTTAAAACTTCATTTCCGCCAACTTGGCACGCAGTGCTTTCAAATCATCAACTGC